>JAIRZN010000173.1 GCA_031267205.1 Tannerellaceae bacterium
AAAAGGTACAATTAGGATTAATCACTACATTTGGGTCTTTTCTAAATAAATTAACGAGAAACAATGAAGCTGAAGTATCATTCCATTCCTGCCGCCGTGTTGTTTGTTATAACGACGGCGTTGATTGCCTATTTCTTCCCGCGCGAGGGCAAGTTCCGTTATCAGTTTCACGAAGGAAAGCCTTGGAGATATGAACTGCTTACGGCGCCGAGTGATTTTCCTGTTTATAAGACGGAGGGGGAGGTGAAAGCTGCCAGGGACAGCGCTCTTAATGCGTTTGAGCCTTATTACAGGATGGATGCTTCCGTTGCTGCGGCTGAAACGGAGAAGTTGCAGGCTGACGCTAAGGAAAATGTTGTCCGTATCCCGCCACAGTATATGCAATACATAAGTAGTAGTCTGGAAAAAATATACCGTAGCGGCGTTATCTCGCATGAACAGCTTGAAAACATGGGGAGGGATGACTCTAAGCGTATCAAATTGCTGGAGAATAATATTGCGCAGAGTAAATATGCCGCCGATCTTTTTACTGTCCGGACGGCTTATGAGTTTATTGTCAACAGGACACCGCCGTGGTTGAGCGCGGATAGCTTGCGTACGTACAATATTAACAATTACCTGACGGAGAATGTTGTTTATGATGCGGAAATGTCGGATAAGGTCAGGGAGGATATGCTTCAGAGCTTGCCTATATCCAGCGGCATGGTTCAGGCGGGTGAAAGGATTGTGGACCGGGGGGAGATTGTTGATAACCATACCTATAACGTATTGCGCTCGCTCAGGATCGTGCATGAGTCCAAATCTATCGGCAACCGGCAGGAAGGGATCGTTGCCGGAGCGCAAACGATACTTGTAGCCGGCCTTTTGCTTTGTTTTTGGCTTTATCTTCATTCCTTCCGGCCAAAGATATTGTACAGCCGCAAGAATACCTTGTTCCTGCTGCTGTGCATATTGACGGGTTGTATTCTGACGGAGTTGTGCATAAGGTACCATCTTTTCAATGTTTATATACTTCCTTACGCTATTATCCCGATTGTGGTGCGCACTTTTATAGATTCCCGGACGGCGCTTTTCGCGCATCTCACGGTAGTGTTGATCTGTTCGCTTATGGTTCCGTATCCGCACGAGTTTCTGATTTTGCAGATCGTAGCCGGCATGGTGGTGACTTTCAGTCTGAGGGATCTGTCGGAGCGTTCGCAGCTTATAAGATGCGTCTTTTTGATATACCTGTCCTACTGCTTGTGCTATCTGGGTCTGTCGGTGTATATGGAAGCTGATCTGAATAAGCTCAACTGGCTCATGTTGCTCTATTTCGGCATCAATTTTATACTGCTGATGTTTACATATATCCTTGTCTATATGCTCGAACGAACCTTCGGCTATGTATCGAGCATTACGCTTATCGAGCTGTCGAATATCAACAAGCCGTTGCTGAAGAAACTTTCCGAAGAGGCTCCGGGCACCTTCCAACATTCCATGCAGGTGTCCATACTTGCCTCCGACGCCACCGAGAAGATAGGCGGCAACGCTTCCTTAGTGAGGACGGGCGCCTTGTATCACGACATCGGCAAGATGGCTAATCCGGCCTTCTTTACCGAAAACCAGACTAACGTCAATCCGCATGATCAGATAACCTTTGAACAAAGCGCGCAAATCATCATCGGGCATGTTGCGGAAGGCGTGAAATTTGCGGAGAAGTATTCCCTGCCGCAGGCCATCGTCGACTTTATCCGCACTCATCACGGAAGGGGAAAGACAAAGTATTTCTACACCATGTTTCACAACAAATATCCCGACAAGGAAATAAACGAAGAGATGTTCACTTACCCCGGCCCCAACCCCTTCAGCAAGGAAACGTCCGTCCTGATGATGGCCGATTCGGTCGAAGCTGCCTCAAGGAGCCTGAAGACGCACCGAGAGGAGGATATAAGGGAATTGGTCGAGAAGATTATAGACGCCCAGCTTGCCGATGGCTTGCATAAGGACACACCGCTTACTTTCCGCGACGTGGAAGACGTTAAAAACATATTTATCGACAAGCTGAAGATCATGTATCACACCAGGATCAGTTACCCCGAACAGTCTTCGTCGAAATAACTCGGTCATAAACAAAGAGGCAAGCTACGGCGACGACACCTACCGCCAGCAATACGATCCAAAGACGCGACGGGTGGGAACTATCCCACAGCAAACGGGTGAGTTCCTCCGGCGTGACGCCCGTCAACCGGGCCGTTTCTTCAAAATAGGCGTTAGACGATAACCCTTCCGGCAGATGCAGCCCTTTGGCTTCGGCAAACCTGCGAGTGATGGCGACCTTGTCCGACAGGCTCTGATAAACATTACCCGAAATGAAACCCGCCAGCAAATTCCCGATGAAAACCGGGATGAAGGAATATCCCATATACAGGGCCTTCTTGTCCACGGGCGCTATCCGGCCGATATATTCCTGTATCTTAGGGGAACCGGCCATCTCTCCCAGCGCGAAGATGAGAAGGGCGGCAAGGGTGAACAGTACATTTTGCGAAACAAAGGTGAGCGCAATCCCTATCGTGCATACCAGGAAGCCGCCCGTCATCGAACGAAGCGGTTTTATCTTCATGATCAAGCTTGATACGAGGATCTGGAAGAGGATGATGTAAAATGCGTCCATATTAGTGACAAACTCTGCTTCCATCACGCCGGGAGCGCTGCTGTAATTGGCGCTTATAAAGGGAATATACGTGTGGAAGAAGTCGTAAAGCATGGCCGTGTCCACCCATTGCGAAACAAACACTGGGAGAGTGAAAAACAGTTGATAGTACATCGCCCAGAAACCTGCTGCTATTAATAGGAAGATGATGAACTTCGTGTCTTTCAGAATACCGCCCATATTGCGGAAAATCTCTGCAAGGGACTCCGTAACGGAGCCTTCGCGCTTGGCCGACTCCCGACCCGGCTCTTTGTAGAAAGGCAGCAGGAGCAGGTTAAGGGCGATAATGCCTGCAGATATATAGAAGACCGTATGGTAAGAGGACTTGAAGAGCAATGTAACCATAGGCCCAAAGAAAGCGCCTATGTTGACAATCATATAGAAGATGCCGAAGCCTATCGACGATGTCTCTGCCGTTGTCGTCTTGGCTACCGTCGCCTGTATGACGGGTTTGAACAGCGCTCCGCCGACGGCAAGGTACAGATACATCAGGAAGACGCCCGTATATGACGAAAACAGGGGCAGCAAGATAAATGCAGACAGGTAAACGAGGAAGGAAAGAAACAATATGCGCTTGTATCCGTATCTGTCGGCAATGGCTCCGGTCAGTACCGGAAGGAAATAGAGGATACCCGTACCTACGCCGAGCAACAAGCCTTTTTGACTCTGGGAAAACTCCAGTCCCCCCATATCGGACGAGCCGGTGAGATAATTGGCGAACAGCATGAAAAAGCCGTACCATGCCCAGCGTTCAAACAGCTCTATTGTATTGCCAACCCAAAAGGTGCGCGGGTATTTTCCAAGTGTATTCATTTTATTATGGTTTTAAAATAATTGATTCTTACAAAGATGACGAATGAGAATAAGAGCATAAAGCAGTAGGCTATACTCTGGCTCGCGGCCGAGCCTGTGATGCCGAACAATGGGATTAGCAGCCACCCGGCAACGAGCAGGCAGGCCAACCCTATGCACGACGAGGCGGCGCTGTACCTGATTCTGCCGCTGCCGATGAAATAATGACTGAAGATCGTATTGCAGCCCATGGCGACAATGCCCGGCGATAATGCGGCGATGACCCCGCGTATGCCCGTGAACTCCGGCCCGAAGAGATAGCCGGTATATATCCGTTCCGGTACCGCAAGGACGCATATTATCATGGCGGACACGGCCGTTAACGTTATCCTGAGCAGTTGAACGGTTATCCGCTTCTGTTCTTCCTTGTCCCGGCTCTTGGCTATGCGGTTGTATTCGATGGAGGCTACGCTGCGGCTGATGTTCCATACGCTCTCGGAAATTTTGGCGCCTGCATCCAGCAGGCCGACGCCGCCTATCCCGATGAAACGCTCGACGAGGAAGTAGTTGAGGCGCATGGTGCAGGCTTCGGCCATGTTGTCGATGCTTCCCCACAGGCCATACGCCAGCATGTCCTTGAGGATGGACGGAAGCCGTCGCCGGCCTGCTTCCCTGCGCTCCGCCCTCAAAAAGGGAACCAAAAGACATAGGCTGACGATGACAGCTACGCCGTTGGTCAGGTACATGCTCCATACGTAGACGCTTACATCCTGCCGGTGAACTATATAATAGAAGAATATCACCACGAAGAACAACAGGCCTCCCTGTATCGCCTGCGTCAGGTTGAAGCCCATAACGCAATCCTTGCCCAGCAGCAGACGGGTCTGGGCTATACCTATGGAGTAAATAACCGTCAATCCGTAAATATCGGCGGCATACCCTTCGGGCAGCAATCCCGAAAGCCACATCAGTCCGCAACCTAAGGCTGAACCGGCTAATATCCACGCAACGGCTATGGGATACAGTATGACGGCGGGGTATTTATTGCTGAAGTAAACTAAGGTATTGCCTCCGAGTATGCTGTTGACCGTCACATTAATGCTTATCGACGCCCATATAAGCCCTATCACGCCTACGCCTTCGATGCCAAGGACGCGGGCGTTGACAAATATCAACGCCAGGTTGAGTAGGGCGACAAGATAGCGCGTAACGATGGTTTGCAGTATATCCTTAAGCATGTGTTATCCGATATTCAGGCCGTCGAGGAGGCGTACATAGGTGTCTATCGCCTCCCTTATCTCCGGCAGACTGACGTACTCGTCCGCTGCATGCGAGCGCGAGGAGTCGCCGGGCCCTATCTTCACCGAGGGAAAGGTCATCAATGCCTGGTCGCTCAGCGTAGGAGACCCGAAGGGTTGCCGGCCAAGCATTACGGCTCGCCTTACAAAGGGATGATCCATGTCCGTGCGGGTGGAGTTAAGGCGTAAACTGCGCGCATTGACCTTGCTGCGCACCTGCTCTTTGATGATGGCAAGCAGGGCTTCGTTCGTGTATAGCTCGTTGGTGCGTATATCTACGGTGAACTCGCAGCGGTCGGGTACGACATTGTGTTGAGTGCCGGCGTTTATCATCGTGACGCTCATTTTGACCGGGCCCAGCCAATTGCTCTCAAGGGGGAAGCGGCAGGCGTTGAACCACTCTATATCTTTCATCGCAAGCGTAATGGCATTTACGCCTTCTTCGCGTGCGGCATGTCCGGCCTTTCCTTCGGCGATGCAGTCGAGCACCATCAACCCCTTCTCCGCAACGGCGGGTTGCATGCTTGTCGGCTCGCCTACTACGGCAAAGCTCACGGGTGGCAGTTCGCCCAATACGCTTCCTATCCCGCCTTTGCCGGATATTTCTTCCTCGCAGGAGGCTAAGAATATAAGGTTGTAAGGTTGTTCCCTGCCTGCAAGGAGGCAAAACGCGGCATAGAGGGATACTACGCTGGCGCCGGCGTCGTTGCTGCCGAGACCGTATAGCTTGTCGTCGCATGCTTCCTCCGCAACGAAGGGCGACTTTGTCCATCCGGCGACCGCCTTCACCGTATCTATATGTGAGTTGAGCAGGAGGGATGGCCTGTCGGGGTGAAAGCCTGGGGCGTATATCCACAGGTTATTACCCTTGCGGTGTACCGTATGCCCGCCGGCCTGCCACGTCTCCTGAAGGTAGTTGGCGACCTCGTCCTCTTCCCTGCTGAAGGATGGAAGGGCTATCATGCCTTTGAGTGTGTCAATAGCTTCGTAGAACAGCATGTGATCTTCAGTATTGGGCGTCGCGCACGGATGCCATGTCGCGTTTTAGTTGTTCACTCAGCTCTCCTAAGGAGCCGAAGCGTATGTCGCCGCGTATGTGGCGCATGAGCGCAACGGTTATCTCATCCGCATAAATATCTCCTGAGAAATCCAGCAGGTGAACTTCCAGGCCGACCTTTTGAGCGGCTATGCCGAGCGTAGGACGCCGCCCTGCGTACAACATGCCTTTGTATTTCTTTTCCCTTAGAGTTGCTTCTACGGCGTAGACGCCTTCGCACGGTAAGGCCTTAAGCGGTTCGTCTACCATAATATTGGCCGTAGGAAAGCCAAGCGTCCGTCCTATCCCGTCCCCATGCACTACATGCCCTGTCAGGCAATAAGGGTAGCCAAGCAGGCGGGCGGCCTTTTCCACTTTCCCTGCTGCGAGTTGTTTCCTAACTTCCGACGAGCTGACGGCCACTCCGTCGTATACGCAGGGGGATGCTTCCAGCGCTTCCATACCACAGGCGGAGGCATATCCGGCGTATTGCTCGAAGCCGTCCGTCCTGTCGTGGCCGAAGCGATGGTCATAGCCTGTCAGCAAGGCCTTGACGTTCCACTGCTGCGACAGTACGGAGGATATGAACACCTGCGCCGTCAGTTCCGACAAGGCTACGGTAAAGTCCAATATTATACAGTAATCAACGCCCGTTTGGGCTAAGCGGGCGAGTTTCTCCTCCTGTGAATTGAGGAGTTTGGGCAGGTAATCGGCGTGTAATACTGCGCGGGGGTGTTGTGCAAAGGTGATTACGGCCGAAGGAAGGTGGCGTACGCGGGCGGCGTCTCTAAGTATGTCGATGAGATGCCGGTGGCCCCTGTGAACTCCGTCGAAGAAGCCAACCGTCGCGGCTATGCCGCCCTCCCCGCTTATCCCGCCTGTTTTCCTTACAACAATCATAGCCCGCGTTTACGGATTGCTCAAGGTTCTTCTACTCCGGATACCTTGACTATCTCTACTTCGAACTTCAGCGTAGAATATGCCGGTATGCTGACCAGGCTGGAGTTTGACTGCGCATTAGGGCCATAGCCCAGCTCCTGCGGTATCCATACCTCCCACCTGTCGCCTTCGTGCATGTACTGGAGGGCCGTTTGCCATCCTACTACAACGCCGCTGACGGAGAACTCTACGGGTAGCTTGTCCGGGTACTCAGCCTTGTCGAACACAGAGCCGTCGATTAGGCTGCCGGTGTAATAGACGCTGACGCGGCTGGTGAAATAGATCTGCTTAGTTCCCTCGCCGCTTTTTATTACCTTATAGTATATGTATCCGTTGTTCGATAACGAGGCGAGGCGACTGTATGACGGGTCGAACGTTAGCTTGTTAAACGCTTCTGTGTTGTCCGCCTTCCAGACTTCGTCGACGGCGACATCATCTTCGCCTATGCAGGCGGTCGTAAGCAGGGCGGCGACGAAGACCGGCAGCAGCAAATAAAGGTATCTTTTCATCTTCTTAATAGTTTATCTTTTTCAATAAGTTCTTCATACTCACCTTTTCGGCGATTATATCATTAAGCATGCTTATCGGCGCGCGCTCCTGCTCCATAGTATCGCGGAAGCGGATAGTGACGCGGTCGTCGCTCAATGTGTCATGGTCTATCGTGATACAGTAGGGTGTGCCGATGGCGTCCTGCCTGCGGTAACGCTTGCCGATAGAATCCTTCTCGTCGTATTGGCAACGGAAGTCGAAGCGCAGCATACGTACTATCTCGCCGGCTTTTTCAGGCAGGCCGTCCTTCTTCACCAACGGCAGCACAGCGAGCTTGACGGGTGCGAGGGCGGGGGGCAGCTTCAGGACGACGCGGCTCTCGCCGTTTGCGAGCGTTTCTTCGGCGTATGAGCCGGAGATTATGCTTAGGAACATGCGGTCTAAGCCGATGGACGTCTCTATTACATACGGCGTATAGCTTTCCCCAAGCTCCGGGTCGAAGTATTGCATCTTCTTACCCGAATACTTCTCGTGCTGGCCAAGGTCGAAGTCGGTACGACTATGTATGCCTTCCACCTCCTTGAAGCCGAAGGGCATCTCGTACTCGATGTCGGTAGCGGCGTTGGCATAATGGGCGAGCTTATCGTGATCGTGGTAGCGATACTTGGCGTCGCCAAGTCCCAACGCCTGATGCCAGGCCAGACGCGCGGCTTTCCATTTGTTGAACCATTCCATCTCTTCGCCGGGGCGCACGAAGTATTGCATTTCCATCTGTTCGAACTCCCTCATGCGGAAGATGAATTGCCTGGCGACAATCTCGTTACGGAAGGCCTTACCTGTCTGGGCGATGCCGAAGGGTATCTTCATGCGTCCCGTCTTCTGGACATTGAGGAAATTGACAAAGATGCCCTGCGCCGTCTCCGGGCGGAGGTATACCCGCATCGCGCCGTCGGCCGTAGAGCCCATCTCGGTGGCGAACATAAGGTTGAACTGCCTCACCTCGGTCCAGTTGCGCGTTCCTGATATAGGGCATACGATTTCGGCGTCGAGTATTATTTGGCGCAGCTCTTCGAGGTCGGCGTCATTGAGGGCTTTGGCGAAGCGTGTGTGCACGGCGTCGCGCCTGGCCTGCTGCTCCAGCGTCCGGGCATTGGTGGAGCGGAACTGCGCCTCGTCGAAGGCGGCTCCGAACCGTTTGGCGGCTTTCTCGACTTCCTTGTTTATCTTCTCGTCTATCTTTGCCAGATAGTCTTCGACAAGGACGTCGGCGCGGTACCTCTTCTTCGAATCCTTATTGTCTATCAGCGGGTCGTTGAATGCGTCCACGTGCCCGGAGGCTTTCCATACGGTGGGGTGCATGAATATTGCGGAATCTATTCCCACTACATTATCGTTGAGAAGCGTCATGCTGTCCCACCAATATTTCCTGATATTATTCTTAAGCTCTACGCCATACTGACCGTAATCGTATACTGCTCCCAGCCCGTCGTACACTTCCGAAGACGGGAAGACGAAGCCGTACTCCTTACAATGCGAAATTATCTTCTTGAAAACATCATCTTGTGCCATATGTTCATTGTTGTTGTTTCTGAGATTGCAAATGTACATGATTAAGCTGAAATATCACACGTTTGGATAAAAATGGGTGGCCTTCTTCACCCTTCGGTGAATGGTCAGCCGTAATTTTTTCTCGCAAGCGGAGGAGCGCAGAAAGGTTCCGGCATCGCTTTTGTGGTAAACCCGCCGGCGCGGGCTTGT
>JAIRZN010000048.1 GCA_031267205.1 Tannerellaceae bacterium
TCCCATTTCCCTGCGCTTTGTTACGACTTTATAATGTACATTTGTGGAAACATAAAGACCTACAATAATTAAGTATGGAGACAACAGACAAAATGGTGGAGATAGCCAGTTTTCAATACCCGGCGGAAGCGCATACGTTGGTGGCGCTGCTTAAGTCGGAGGGCATAGATTGCTACCTGCGCAACGAATATTCCGCCCACGTGATGAGCGGGTACGCCGATATAGGCGGCGCTCGGGTGGAGATACTTGAAAGCGATGTCCCTCGCGCCCTGGAGGTGATGCAGGACGGCGGATACGAGATTCCGGAGGAGGATGAGCCGGACGGGCGGATCACAGCCGTGGCGGGATGGGCGGGCAGGATACCGTTCCTGCGAAACCTTTCCTTGGAGGTGCAAATTCTTGCGTTTTTCGTTCTTATCGCCGTCGGCGTGGGCCTGCTTATATATTTTGGAACGTTAAAAGGGTAGCCAGTTGGAATATTTCGGAGTCGCTACCGGATTGCTTTACCTCTTCCTTGAGATAAGGCAACATCGCGCCATGTGGGCCGTGGGCATCCTGTCCTCGTTAGTTTACGTGTACGTGTTTTTCACTGCGAAGGTATACGCCGCCATGGGGCTTAATATATATAATGTATTGATCAGTATTTACGGTTTCCGGCTGTGGAGCTTGCAGGGGCGGCATAATGGGGGCGCGGCGATCTTGTACATGCGTCTTACGTGGAGATTTTCGGCCGTTATATTCCCCGCCCTTATTGCCATCTGCGCGTTCATATATTATGTGCTCGACGGCTATACGGATTCGCCCATTCCCTTGGCCGACGCCATCGTGACCGGTATCGGCATAGTAGCAACCTGGATGCTTGCGCGCCGCATCATGGAGCACTGGATTTTTTGGATTGCAGCCGACGGCTTGTCCGTTTATATGTATTACGCCCTGGCGCTGTACCCCACGATGCTGCTCTACCTTTGTTATACGGCTTTGGCCTTTGCGGGATATTATATATGGAAAAAGAAAGGGATAGAGACCGATGACGCCTTATGAGTGCGTAGTTGTGGCCAACGGCAGCTTTCCCGTTCTGCCGGCGGCCTTGGAATTACTGGACAAGGCCTCCGTTATAATCGCCTGCGACGGTGCAGTGGAATCGCTTTGCAGCAGGGGGTTCGTTCCAACGGCTATTGTCGGCGATCTGGACAGCATACCCGACGATCTGCGCCTGCGTTACGCAGACCGCCTTCACGGCGAAGCCGAGCAGGATACTAACGACCTGACGAAGGCCATACGCTTCGCCTGCGCCTCGCATCTTAGCGATGTCCTGATACTCGGAGCTACCGGGCTTCGCGAGGATCACACCATAGGTAACATATCACTCCTGCTTGACTATGCTAAGGAGCTTGACCGTGTAGAGATGCTGTGCGACTACGGGCTTTTTACACCACTCCTGCGCAGCGGCTCGCTTGCCTGTCGCAGAGGACAGCAGGTATCCATTTTCGCCCCGCACCCAGGAGTGGAGATTGTGAATACCGAAGGACTGCGCTGGCCCATCCGTCGCCGGACGCTGACGTCCTGGTGGCAAGGCAGCCTTAACGAAGCTTTAGGCGACGAGTTCACCATCGTACTTTCAGGCGGCGGCGTGATAGTTTACAGGCTATTCGTCGATTAAAATGCCGTTTTCATCTAATGTTTGGAACTATCTACCGATTTTGTTTTGTGCGTTGACATATCTCCCGTTAGATTTGCCGCCGATAAGGTTACTACTGAAAAACATATTACGAAATATATCATGAAACGGAATCTATCATTATTACTTACGCTATTTATCCTCTTTCCCGCCGGAATTTCGGCACAGGAGAAGGCCTGGACGCTCCATGACTGCCTCGATTATGCGCTGGAGCATAATATCCAGCTTAAGAAGAGCCGTATCAGCCTCCAGGCGGGCGAAGAAGACACGCAACAGGCCAAAGCGCAGCTTTTCCCCTCCCTGTCAGCTTCCGTAGCGCAAAACATTTCGCACATCCCATCGGCCAACGCCTTCGGCCAGGGTTATACAGGCAATTACAACCTGAGCGCCAACTGGACGCTCTTCGACGGCAGCCGGCGCTCAAATGCCATCAGGCAACAGGAATTGCAGGACAGGATAAACCTGCTCGGCGTGGAGCAGAACGAACGCGAGATACAGATCTCGCTGGTGCAAACTTATATGCAGGTTCTCTACGCATACGAGGCCGTCCGCATCAATGAGAATACGGTGGAAGTATCCAAGGCACAGCGCGACCGCGCCGAAGAGCTGCTCAAGGCCGGCTCCATCTCGCGCGTCTCCTTCGCACAGTTGGAGAGCCAGTACAGCACCGATAAGTACCAGTTGGTCGTAGCCGGAAAAAACTTGGACAACTACAAGCTGCAACTAAAGCAACTTTTAGAACTTGACATAACCGAAGACATAACGCTCGCCTTCCCCGAACTGAGCGACGATGACGTATTGGCCCCCTTGCGCCCGAAGGAAGTTATATACGCAACCGCGCTCTCGGTAATGCCTGAGGTCAAGAGCAACGAGCTCTCCATCGACATGGCAGAGCTGGAAACAAAAAAGGCCGTCGCCGGATACCTTCCCACGCTCTCCATGAACGCAGGCATAGGCACAGGCAGCAGCTCCGGCATGGAAACTTCCTTCGGCGACCAGCTATTGAACCGTTTCAACGAATCCGTAGGCCTTACGCTCAGCATACCTATACTCAACAACCGCACTAACAAAACGGCGGTAAACAAGGCCCGCTTCTCGCTCGCCAACAGCAGGCTCGAGCTTGCAAGCGCACATAAGGCCCTCCTGCGTTCCGTAGAAGGCGTATATCTTGACGCCTCATCCGCGCAAAACCAGTACATAGCCTCATCCGAACGGCTGAAGTATATAACGGAAAGCTACCGCCTTACCGAAGAACAATTCTTCCTCGGCATGAAAAACACCCTGGAGCTGCTCACCGAAAAGAACAATATGCTCAACGCACAGCAGGAAGAACTTCAATCCAAATACATGGCTATTATGAGCATCCAACTGCTTAACATCTACCAGCAGAAACCGGTGAACCCTAACTACTAACCTGAGAATACAAACAAACAATCGCAATATGAAGAAGAAAAAACGAATCATTATCATCGCTACCTCGTCAGTGGTCGTCATTACCTGCCTGGCGATCTTTGCAGGCAAATCGAAAGCCGGAGGAGCGTTCCAACTCGCAACGGTAAAGGTCGAACGCACCACTCTCAGCAATTCCGTCACGGCGACGGGCACAGTCGAGCCTGTGGTAAAGGTCGAGGTAGGCACGCAGGTGTCAGGCATCATCGACAGGATACATGTAGACTACAACAGCACAGTAACCAAAGGACAGTTGCTCGCCGAGATGGATAAGATCAATCTCCAGGCCGAACTCATATCCAATGAGGCCGACCTCGCAAGCAGCAAGACGGAATTTGAATACCAGCAGAGGAACTACGAGCGCAGCAAGATGCTCCACGAAAAGCAACTGATAAGCGAGACCGATTTCGAAACGGCCACCTACAACTACGAGCGCGCCAAAAGCAGCTACGACCGCAACCTGTCCGTCATGACCCGCGTAAGGCGTAACCTGGAGTACGCCACCATTACAAGCCCGATCGACGGCGTAGTCATCAACCGGGCTGTTGAGGAGGGACAAACGGTAGCCGCAGGCTTCAGCACCCCGACTTTGTTCACCATCGCCAACGACTTGAGGCAGATGCGCGTCATAGCCGACGTTGACGAGGCCGATATAGGACAGGTAGAGGACGGGCAGAACGTGGAGTTCTCCGTAGATGCCTACCCTAACGATGTCTTTGAAGGAAAAGTGACGCAGGTGCGGCTCGAAGCGACCGTCACCTCCAACGTCGTCACCTACGAAGTCGTTATCAGCGCCTACAACCCCGACCTCAAGCTCAAGCCCGGACTCACTGCCAACGTAATCATATACACCCTCGAACGGCCTGGCATACTCACCATACCTTCCAAAGCCCTGCGCTTTGTCCCCGACGAAGAAACGCTAAAGGCGATGAAGCTCTCCATAGCCGAAACCGACAGCCGTGCGCCGCAAGGCAAGAAAATCGTATGGCAGAAGGTCGGCAGCATCCTTCAGCCTAAAGTTGTAACAACCGGGGTATCCAGCCTCAACATGACTGAAGTGACCGAAGGACTTTCCGAAGGAGAAGAGATCATCCTCGAACTCTCCTCGCCCATTGTCAATGCGCCGGCGGCTGCCGCAGGAGGCCCCTTCAGGATGGGCCCGCCTCCCAGAGGCGGCGGAGGCGGCGGATGAAAGCAGCGCATAACATAAACAGCACACATATATCAGCACAATGACAGAAATCATAAAGCTCGTATCCATATCGCGCAATTTTATCGTCGGAGACGAAACGGTTCACGCCCTGCGCGACGTATCCTTCGCCATCCACGAAGGCGAGTTCGTCACCATCATGGGAACCTCCGGCTCCGGCAAGAGCACGCTACTCAATACGCTGGGATGCTTAGACACTCCCACGCGAGGCGAATATTACCTCGACGGCGTCTCCGTCCGCTCAATGGGCAAGAACGCCCGCGCCACGCTACGCAACCGCAAGATAGGCTTCGTCTTCCAAAGCTATAACCTGCTGCCCAAGACGACGGCCATAGAGAACGTCGAGCTGCCGCTTATGTACAACCCCTCCTACAACGCTTCGGCCAGGAGGAGGAAGGCCGTCGAATCGCTCGTCTCCGTAGGGCTCGGCGACCGTCTCAACCACAAGAGCAACCAGATGTCGGGCGGACAGATGCAACGTGTTGCCATAGCGCGAGCCTTAGTCAACGACCCCGCCGTCATACTCGCGGACGAGGCGACGGGCAACCTCGACAGCCGTACCAGCCACGACATACTCGCCCTCTTCCAGCGACTTCACGCCGGAGGACGCACTATCATCTTCGTCACCCACAACCCCGAAATAGCGCAGTACAGCAACCGCAACATACTGCTCAAGGACGGACGTATCGTCAGTGACGACATAAACGACAATGTTCAATCCGCTGCCGAAGCTTTGGCAAAGCTGCCGGTAGACAACGACTAAAGAATAATGAATCTCACCAACCTCTTCAGGATAGCGCTCAAGGCTCTGTCGAATAATAAAATGCGGGGATTCCTCACCATGCTGGGAATTATCATAGGCGT
>JAIRZN010000072.1 GCA_031267205.1 Tannerellaceae bacterium
CCGCCAATACTTTAAAAAAACGACGCAGGGTACTGTCGTTTATTGATTTCCCCCGGCTTGATTCCTATTCGGCCTTAGCCGTCTGCAAACGTTGTCTGTGTTGTTTGACTGCCTCCAACAGGCCTTCCCTGTCTTCGGCATTCAAAACAGCCTTGCGGCCCTGTCCCGGCTCATTCTTCAATTCGGATATGCCTCCTCCTGACTTAAATCGTTTTACCCAGTGGTTAACACTGATATGGCTCATGTCTGTTATTAAACCGACATCTTTGGAACTGCGCCCTTCCGCCTTGAGCAGAATGACGCGGCAACGGGTGCGAAAGCAATGGCTCTCGCCTTTCTTGATGCCTTTCTCTAATAACAGGCGGTCTCTGTCTGATAATTGTGGTGTATTTACGCGGTTCATGCCGACAAAGAATGAAATAACATGAAATAACATAAGATAATTTAGACGATGTTCTTATATATAAAAAAAAAAGGAACATCGCATCTCCAATGTCCCTTTTCGTGAAAGCTTTTCCTTTAATTTCTTCGGCGCGAACGGCCATCCCTGTCGCGATCCCTGTCTCTATCGTGGTCGCGATCTCTGTCGCGGAAGGAATCTCGGCTGCCGCCTCGGTCGTCGCTTCTGCGTTCTTGGCGGGGAGGGCGTTCTTCGTATCCTTCGGGCTTGGGCATAAGCGCTCTGCGGGATAGTTTGAACTTGCCTGTTTTCGGGTCTATGTCTACTAACTTAACACGTATGGTGTCGCCTTCTTTCAGTCCGGCCTGTTCGACCGTTTCCAGACGCTTCCAGTCTATTTCCGAGATATGCAGCAACCCGTCTTTGCCCGGCATGAACTCGACAAAGGCTCCGTAAGGCATGACGGAGGAAATCTTTCCTTCGTAAATCTCGCCTGTTTCAGGAACTGCAACGATAGCTCTGATGGACTTCATGGCGGCGTCGATTATGGATTTATTCGTTCCGGCTACTTCGACTCTTCCTATGCCGTCTATTTCTTCGATAGATATGATTGCGCCTGTTTTTTCCTGTATCCCCTGGATAATCTTGCCGCCGGGGCCTATTATGGCTCCGATGTATTCTTTTCCTATCGTAATCATTTCTATACGCGGTGCGTGGGGCTTGAGGTCGGCGCGCGGTTCGGGCATGACTTCCGTTAGTTTGCCGAGTATATGCAGCCGTCCTTCTTTTGCTTGAGCTAAGGCTTTTTCGAGGATTTCGTATGAGAGGCCGTCAACCTTGATGTCCATCTGGGTGGCTGTGATGCCGTCTTTAGTGCCGGTCACTTTGAAGTCCATGTCGCCCAGGTGATCTTCGTCGCCCAATATGTCGGACAGGATAGCGTAGTTCTGTCCTTTGTTTTCCGATATGAGTCCCATGGCGATACCGGAGACAGGTTTCCTTATCTGTACTCCGGCATCCATAAGCGATAGCGTGCCGGCGCAGACTGTGGCCATCGACGAGGAGCCGTTTGATTCGAGTATGTCGGAGATTACACGTATGACGTATGGATAATCCTTCGGGAGCATACGCTTGAGCGCGCGGTGGGCGAGGTTGCCGTGTCCCACTTCACGCCGTCCTACTCCGCGGCTTGCTTTAGCTTCGCCGGTAGAGAATGGGGGGAAGTTGTAATGGAGCAGGAAGCGTTCTTTCCCGTGCACAAGTACATCGTCTATTATCTTCTCATCCGCTTTGGTGCCGAGAGTGACGGTGGTGAGCGACTGTGTCTCGCCTCTGGTGAAAACGGCTGCTCCGTGAGGGCCCGGCAGATAGTCTACTTCGCACCATATGGGGCGGATTTCCGTTGTAGCACGTCCGTCCAGACGCTTGCCTTCGTCGAGTATGGCGCGGCGCATGGCTTCCTTTTCCACGTCGTGATAGTAGCGGGCTATCATGCCTGCTTTCTCTTCAAGTTCTTCTTCGGCAAAGGTTGATTTGTATTCTTCTATAATCGCTTCGAATGCTTCTGCGCGTTCGTGCTTTGCGGAGCCTGATATGGCGATGGCATATACTCTGTCGTAGCATTTTTCGCGAATATCCTTGCGCAGGTCTTCATCGTTCACTTCATGGTCGTAGGAGCGTTTCTCCGACTTGCCGCAGGCTTCAGACAGTTCTATCTGCGCACGGCACTGTATCTTGATGGCTTCGTGGGCTACCTTGATGGCTTCGAGCATGTCCGATTCCTGCACCTCGTCCATTTCGCCTTCCACCATCATAATATTGTCGATAGTCGCACCGACCATGATGTCGATGTCGGCTTGTTCTAATTCGGCGAAGGTCGGGTTAACGATAAATTTACCCCCTACGCGCGCTACGCGCACTTCGGATATTGGCCCGTTGAAAGGGATGTCGGAGACGGCCAGCGCTGCTGATGCCGCCAGTCCTGCCAGCGCGTCGGGCATATCAACGCCGTCGGCCGAGAAGAGTATGATGTTTACATATACTTCCGCGTGGTAGTTATCGGGGAAAAGCGGACGAAGCGCGCGGTCTACCAGGCGGGAGGTGAGTATCTCATAGTCCGAGGCCTTTCCTTCCCTGCGGGTAAAACCGCCGGGGAAACGTCCATAGGCGGAGAACTTTTCTTTATATTCTACTTGCAGCGGCATGAAGTCTACGCCCGGGGTGGCGTCTTTGGCTGCTGTAACGGTAGCGAGAAGCATCGTGTTACCCATACGCACGGTGACGGATCCGTCTGCCTGCTTTGCTAACTTCCCCGTTTCGATGGTAATAACTCGCCCATCGCCTAATTCAATCGCTTTGTTAATCGGATTAACCATAATTTTGTTTCTTCTTAATTTTCTTTCTTCTTAAAATCACGCAAAGGTAATGAAAGTTTACTTGCTTTTCCACGGAAAGATACGTTTATATCCGAACATTGTATACATTTGCGGGTACCGGTAAATTATTCGTACATCCTTTTCCGGCGTCCGTCTACCGAATCATGATATAACACATTAAACAGATATAAGATTATGAAAACATTTTTCCTCTCCACAGCCGCGTCCTTGCTTGCCTTACTTTTGGCGACGCAGTGCACGCCTTCGCCCCGTTCTTTTACGGTCAAGTTCGATAGCTCCATGGAGGTGTCGGGCAAGAAGTTTGCTATCCGGGACATAGCTCCGGGCCTCCCGTCCGATTGGGATGGGTATAATTTTGTGGTAATTGAGTTCCGCTCTACTACTGCGCAACGCTTCCAACTTGGGTTTACTACCGACGACGGATATAATGATCTTAGAGTTATGAGCTACGTGCCTAATGCCTGGAATAAGTTGGCTATCCCTTTGAGGTTCTACCGCGCGCTGCCGGATGCTAATGTCGACCTGGCGGCTACCTTCAACCAGCCGCGCTATACGGGTTGGATTAACCTGGGGGGTAAACGGGGGCCATTGCATGGCGTTGATTCTATCGGCATTCGTATGCGCGTGCCTATCGGTAATCCTGAGATCGAAATCCGTTCTATCTCCCTCTCTGTTGACGACCCCGGCGATGAGTACCTGGGGGATATTCCTTCGGTGGATGAATTTGGTCAGTGGAACTTGGGCGAGTACGAGGGCAAGGCGCTTTCGCTTGAACAGCTACGAAGCGAGTGGGCTGCGGAGGATGAGGAGGTAGTATCTACTTCGGACTACAACTACTCGCCTTTCGGCGGATACCTTCAGAAGCAGGTGCGGGCGACGGGCTTCTTCCGCATAGAAAAGGTCGACGGACGGTGGTGGTTCGTCGACCCTGACGGCTACCTCTTCCTATCCGTAGGCGTCGACTGCGTTAACCCGGGCGGCGGGGGTAATGCCAAGTGGATAAGCGAACGCCGCAGCATGTTCAAGGAGCTGCCGCCGGATGAGGCGACGGCCGTCATACGTCCTAATTCCCAAAGGAACGCTAACTCGGCCTCCTTCGGTCAGTGGAACCTTTACCGAAGGTATGGCGGGAACTTCCGCGAGAGGGCTAACGACCTTGCCGTAAAGCGCATGGATAAATGGGGGCTGAATACGATCGCTAACTGGTCAAGCGCCGACGTATACGGCTTGAACCGTAAAGCTTTCATGCTACAACTTCGCGGCGTGGCGGCCGAGCGTAATCTTATGGGCTTAGCTGATGTGTACGCGGGCAGTTATGCTGCCAAAACAGATTCTGCAATTAAGGCTTTTGTCTCGCAGTATAAGGACAATCCGTGGTTAATAGGATACTTCACGGGCAACGAGCCTGCTTGGTTGGGACAGGAGGAGAGGCTGTGCGAGCTGATTCTCAACGGCGAAGATCGTCCGATCAAGGTCGCGCTTCTCAGGTTCCTCGCCGGTGGCGATGATACTCCCGCACGGCGGAAAGATTTTATCTTCCAAACGTTCAAAACTTCCCTGCTGACGGTCAAAAACGCTGTCAAAAAGTACGACCCGAATCACCTCAGCCTCGGTATTCGCTTCGGCAACCTTAATGAGTTGGACGGAGAACTGTTGGCGATATGCAAAGAGGCGTTCGACGTTCTTAGCTTCAACAACTATTCGCTTGCTCCCGATCACGACATGATGGGCCGCGCGCTTAGCCTGACGGATATGCCTATGATTATAGGGGAGTACCACTTCGGTACGGTCGACCGCGGTATGGCGCAGTCCCTGTGGCAAGTCAACTCGCAGCAGGAACGTGGCGTGGCTTATAGATACTACACGGAGACGGCCTATTCTCATCCCGGACTAATCGGGACGGCCTACTTCCAATGGTGCGATCAGGATCTTACAGGGCGGACAAACGACGGCGAGAATTACAACTGCGGTCTTATTGATGTTACCGACCGGCCTTACCGGCATCAAGTTGAGGCGATGATGGAAACAGGCAAACGCCTCTTCGACGTCCACGCGGGCAACTTACCTCCTGTGACGCAGAAAGCCGACCGTGCGCGTGGCCACGAACAAATACCGGACCTCTGGAACGAGTGATAATTTCGGCGCAGCAAAATCCGCAGCCAACGATTGCCGACGCCCTTCTTTAGCAAATAAGGAAGGGCGGAAACAATCGCCTGCGGATTTTTTTCCTAACTAAAAAAATCCCAAAACAGTCGCCGGCGCATTTCCCTACGACATAAATAAGTGGGAAAACAATCGCCGGCGGACTTCCCTACGACGTAGGAAATAGGAAAACAGTTATCGGCGGATTTCCCTACGACGTAGGAAGTCGGAAAACAGTTGTTGGCGGACTTCCCTACGACGTAGGAAATCGGGAAACAGTTGTCGGCGGACTTTTTTACAATATAATAAATAGGAAAACACGCGCCGGCTGACTTCCTTACTATATAATAAATAGGAAAACACGCTTCGGCGGACTTCCTTACCATATAATAAATAGGAAAACACGCTTCGGCTGACTTCCCTACAACATAAATAAATAGGAAAACACGCTTCGGCTGACTTTCCTACCGGAGAAAAAATAGCGAAAACAACGAATAACATATATAATAATGAAGCATAAAACAGGACTACTCACGATGGCGGCCGTACTTGCCGCACCGCTTGCCTGCGGGCAGGTGAATATCTCGCAGAAGGCGCTCATACTTCCTACGTATGAGATCGGCGCGCCCGACGCTAACCCGGTATTTTTCACCGGAAGGGTCTACCAGGGCGCGCAGGGGCATATATATCCATACCCGTTGTACGACATACTGACGGATGAGAAGGTAGATAAGACATACAACGCGCTTTATGTCGAAAACGAATACATTAATGTTTGCGTCCTGCCCGAAATAGGCGGGCGCATACTCTCGGCAACGGATAAGACCAACGGCTACGAGATATTTTATCGCCAGACAGGTATTAAGCCCGCGCTTATCGGCATGCTTGGGGCCTGGCTATCGGGAGGCGTGGAGTGGAATTTCCCCCATCATCACCGGCCATCGAGCTATATGCCGATCGACTGGCGGCTTGAGGAGAACGCCGACGGGAGCAAAACGATATGGGTGGGCGAAACCGAGCTTAGGCATCGCATAAAATGGTCTGTCGGCGTAACCGTTTACCCCGGACGCTCGTGGGTCGAAGCCCGCGTGAGGATAATGAACCGCACTCCGTTCGTGCAATCCATGCTCTATTGGGCCAACGTATCGGTGCATACGAACAGGGACTACGAGGTGATCTTCCCCCCTTCGACACAGTTCGGCACAGACCACTCGAAGGTGGCCTTCACGCGCTGGCCGTTCGACGAAGTCAGTCGCGGGAGCGGCGAAGATGTAAACTTAGCATGGTGGAAAAACTTCACCGCCTCGAGCCGTTCCATCTTCGCATGGAACTTCGACGACGATTTCCTGGCCGGGTACGACCATGCCAAAGAGGCCGGGACCGTGCACGTTGCCAACCATCACATAGTAGGCGGGAAGAAATTTTTCCTTTGGGGAAATAATTCCGGCGGCGCGATGTGGGACAAGATGCTGTCGGACGACGACGGCGATTACCTTGAGCTCATGGTAGGCGCCTATTCCGACAACCAGCCCGATTACAGTTGGATAGGCCCCGGCGAGACGCGCGAATTTACGCAACGATGGTATCCCGTGCGCGAGATACGGTCGGTTAAGAACGCCACCGACGATGCCGCCGTCAACCTTGAGCGCATCGCCTCCGACAGGATCTTCATCGGCCTCAACGCCTCGGCTAAGTTCACGGGGGCTAAAGTTTTGCTGACGAGCAACGGCGAGGCCCTTTTTGAGCAAAGCATATCAATAGACCCCGCCACGCCGTTCACCCGCGAGGTGAATATTCCCGCAGCCGTAGAAGATACGGCCCTCCGCATATCGCTTACCGACGCCGGCGGCAAGGAGCTGGTCGCATACAGTCCGGTTGTTTTGGAGGAAAAACCCCTGCCCGGCATCGTCGAGCCAAGCAAACCCGCAAGCGAATACAAGACCGTCGAGGAGCTATACCTCGCAGGGTTGCGCGTCGAGCAGTTCCATAACGCCCGCCTCGACCCTATGGATTTCTACCGAGAAGCGTTGAGCCGCGACCCTGGCGACGCAAGAGTTAACACCGTCGTCGGCGTCCGTCATCTTCGCAAAGGAGAGTGGAAGGAAGCCGAAGCGCATCTCCAAAAAGCCATCGCCCGATTGTCGAAAGACTATACGACGGTGAAAGACCCTGAGGCCCATTATTACCTCGGCTACCTATATCAGACGCAAAAGCGGTATAAGGAAGCCGCCGACGCCTACTGGAAGGCCACCTGGTACCCTACCTTCCAGCACCCCGCCTACGTGGCCCTCGCGCAGATAGCGTCCGTAGAGGGCGACTATGCCCGTGCCCTCGAACTTATCACGCAGGCTCTATACGTAGGAGGGCGCGACACTAAAGCGATCGCCTTCAAGGCCTGGCTGCTGAGGCAGACCGGTCGGACAGTCGATGCTGAGGCCTTGATAAAACAAGCGTTGGCTATCGACCCTCTCGACTATTGGAGCCAGGCGGAGCAAAGTTTCCTGTCGGGAGAAGGCGCCTCTTTCATAGCGCAGGCCGACGATAACCGCGGCGACGGCTTAGTACGGTTGCAAGAGCTCCTTGAGCTATCGCTTGACTATGGAAATATAGGAGCCTACGGCGAAGCAGCCCGTTTACTTGACGAAGCAGCGAAGGCCGGCGAGCCCTACGCCTCCTCCCCATTAGTATATTATTACGGCGGATACTTCAATCTCCTCTCCGGTAACGAGGAAGTCGCAGCGCAACTCTTCAGCCGCGCCTCGACTAAGCCCTCAGCATACTGCTTCCCCTCCCGCCTGGAGGAGCTTTACATATTAGGCGCCGCCCTGCAGATGAACCCCGCCGATAGCAAAGGCGCCTTTTATATGGGCAACCTCTGCTATTACTTGGAGCAAAAGGATAAAGGCATAGCATATTGGGAAGCGGCCGTCAAAGCTGAGCCGTCATTTGCCCGCGCGAGCCGCAACCTGGGATTCGGTTACGCACAAACAGGCGAGGCGGCCAAGGCGATTGCCTCCTACGAGCAATCTATCAAAGCCGACGCCGGCGACCCGCGCGTCTTCCTGGAGCTTGACCAACTATACGAGCAGTCCGGCAAGGCGGCAAAGGACCGTCTCGCTTTGTTAGAAAAGAACCGCGCTACGACGCTCCGGCATGATGACGCCGTGATCCGCCTCCTTACATTATATAATGAGACAGGCTCGTACGACAAGGCCCTGAAGATATTGTCCGACCGTCACTTCCACGTATGGGAAGGCGGCGGCCAGGTTCATGGCGTATACGTAGACGCCCGCCTGCTGAAAGGCCTCCGCCTATTAGATAGCAAGCGCTACGCCGCAGCCATACGCGAATTTGCGGCCGCCGACCTCTATCCCGACAACCTCGAAGTAGGCCGGCCCGACGGCGGCGGTCATAGCATCAAAGGCTTCTACTATATGGCCGAGGCCTACAAACGCATAGGCGATGCCGCAAAAGCGACGGCAGCCTACGAGACGGCCTCCGGCGAAGGGCAGGCAAGCCGCCGCCCCCTTCTGTTGACCGACAACACCTACTTCCGCGCCCAAGCCCTGAAGGAATTAGGCAAGACCGGCGAGGCCGGCGCGCTGATACGCTCTCTGAAGGAGGAAGTAAACAATCAACTGTCAAGCCCCGCCTCAGTCGATGAGTTCTCCAAATTCGGGGAAGACGGCTCGCGAGCCGAACGCTTAGCCAACCTGCATTACCTCAAAGGCCTTGTCCACCTCTACGAAGGCGACTCCTCAGCCGCCCGCGCCGAGTTCGCCCAATCCCTGAGGATGAACCAAAACTTAGTCTGGGCGAAGCAGTTCATGAAATAGCAACTACTATTGTAGGACTACCATCATTCATAAGGAGGCTGCCCCGTAAGTTTATACAGGGGCAGCCTTCGACGTTCATATTGATAGGAAAAGAGCGTCAGCCGCTTAATATTGGGCGAGCCACCCCGTTAGATATGACACTTTGTCACGTTTTCCGTTTGTATTATAGCCCGACAAAGAGACAGCCGTTTTGGCACACTATTTGCGAGATATTCGACAAAGAATAGCAGTATAATAAATTAAACATCATACGTAAATGGGAAAAATAATTGGAATAGATTTAGGGACAACCAACTCATGCGTTGCAGTATTAGAAGGCAATGAACCGGTTGTAATAGCTAACAGTGAAGGAAAAAGGACAACCCCCTCCATTGTAGCATTTGTAGAAGGAGGCGAACGAAAGGTAGGCGATCCGGCTAAAAGGCAGGCAATCACCAATCCAGAAAAGACGATATTCTCCATCAAGCGTTTCATGGGGGAAACATACGATCAAGTACAGAAGGAGATAAATCGCGTACCTTATAAAGTATCCCGCGGAGATAATAACACGCCCAGGGTAAATATTGACGGACGCCTTTATACGCCGCAGGAAATATCAGCTATGACTCTTCAGAAGATGAAGAAGACGGCCGAAGATTATCTCGGACAGGAAGTAACCGAAGCCGTAATAACGGTGCCCGCATACTTTAGCGACGCCCAACGTCAGGCGACGAAGGAAGCGGGAGAGATTGCAGGGCTGAACGTACGCCGTATAGTTAACGAACCGACTGCAGCTTCTCTGGCCTACGGATTGGACAAGACTAATAAGGATATGAAAATAGCCGTGTTCGACCTTGGTGGCGGGACGTTTGACATATCCATTCTGGAGCTTGGGGACGGCGTGTTTGAAGTTAAGTCTACAAATGGAGATACGCATTTGGGAGGAGATGATTTTGACCATGTAATTATCGACTGGCTGGCCGACGAATTTAAGAAGGACGAAGGTATAGACCTGCGGAAAGACCCTATGGCCCTGCAACGCCTCAAGGAAGCTGCCGAAAAAGCGAAGATAGAGCTATCAAGTTCGACAAGTACGGAGATAAACCTACCGTATATAATGCCCGTCGACGGTATACCGAAGCACTTGGTGAAGACACTGAGCCGCGCCAAGTTTGAACAGTTGGCCGACAATTTGATACAAGCCTGTGTCGAACCCTGCCGCCAGGCCCTGAAAGATGCCGGCATGACAATTTCCGACATCAACGAAGTCATCCTCGTAGGAGGTTCCACACGTATACCGGCAGTACAAAGCGTAGTAGAGAAGTTTTTCGGCAAAGCTCCCTCTAAAGGAGTAAATCCGGACGAAGTAGTCGCCGTAGGCGCAGCCATACAGGGAGGCGTGTTAACCGGCGAAGTCAAAGATGTGCTGCTTTTAGACGTGACGCCACTGTCGCTGGGTATAGAAACAATGGGCGGCGTGACGACCCGTCTTATCGAATCCAATACTACAATACCGACAAAGAGGTCCGAGACGTTCACTACGGCAGTCGACAACCAGCCATCGGTAGAAATACATGTGCTGCAAGGCGAACGCACGTTATCGCAGGATAACAAATCCATAGGGCGTTTCCATCTTGACGGTATTCCGCCGGCTCAGCGTGGCGTACCACAGATTGAAGTGACCTTCGACATCGACGCCAACGGTATATTAAACGTATCGGCAAAAGACAAGGGAACCGGCAAAGTGCAAAGCATCCGAATAGAAGCCTCCAGCGGCTTAAGCGACGATGAGGTGAAACGCATGAAAAATGAAGCCGCCGCCAACGCCGAAGCCGACAGGAAAGAAAAGGAACGTATTGACAAGTTAAATCATGCCGACAGTCTGATTTTCCATACGGAAAAGCAACTAAAAGACCTTGGGGACAAACTTCCCGCTGACAAGAAAACGCAGATAGAGGCCGCACTTGACAAACTTAAAGACGCTCATAAGACACAAGACATCTCAGCCATCGACTCAGCCACAACAGAGTTGAACAACGTTTTCCAGGCCGCAAGCCAGGATATATACAACGCACAAGGCGGCGCTCAGCCAGGAAATGCCGACTTCGGCAAACAACAAACAAACAGCAATGCCGGAAATAGCAAACAAGACGGAGGAGTGACAGACGTCGATTTCGAGGAAGTGAAGTAAAAGTCGGTTAGGAATAATCAATAAATAGCAGAAATAGGCTGTAAACTAATTGTTTGCAGCCTGTTTTGCTTTTATGCTACTTATCTGTATTGCTTGTTTTCTATTGTTTTTTATCATATATTTGTACCAAATTTGTATCGGAACTTAATTGAAGTCAAAGTGAAACTTATGACTACTTATGACTACTTATGACTACTTATAGATACTTAAATAGTGATAAAGATAATGATGAAGATGATTGAAAAGGAATGTGCAATTTGTGGACAACCGTTTATTCCCAAAACGGTAGATTCCCTTTATTGTTCTAAAGTGTGCAGAAATGCTGCGTACCGCAAGAAGAAAGTTTAAAGGAGAAAGGAAGAAGAACAGAAAGTGGTTTTAGAAAAAATATCTGCCGACCGATTATACATTTCTGTTCCTGAAGCAATCGCCTTGTTTGGTGTTGCTAAGAACCTGAGTTCGACATAAT
>JAIRZN010000148.1 GCA_031267205.1 Tannerellaceae bacterium
AAGGCGCAGGACGGGTACAGGAATCCTGTACTGCGCGGCTTTAATCCTGATCCGAGCATCTGCCGTGTTGGCGATGATTTCTATATGACAACCTCGTCTTTCGAGTATTTCCCCGGACTGCCTATCTATCACAGCAAGGATCTCATACATTGGCGGCAGATAGGTCATTGCCTGACGCGCGACTCGCAATTGCCGCTGCACGGGGCCGCTGCCTCCGGTGGATTGTACGCGCCTTCCCTGCGCTACCGCGACGGGCTGTTTTATGTCATATGCACCAATGTTTCGTCGGGGGGCAACTTCTTTTGTACGGCGACTGATCCGGCGGGCGAGTGGAGCGACCCTGTTTGGGTGGGAGTAAGGAGTATCGACCCTGATATATTCTGGGACGTGGATGGCAAGACTCATTTCGTGACACAAGGGAACGAGGGCATCCGCGTTACGGAAATAGACATCAAGACAGGCGCCACGCTGGCCCCCGAACGGCTTGTATGGGGCGGCATGGGCGGGCGTTATCCCGAAGCTCCACATATTTACAGCAAGGATGGCTTCTATTACCTCCTGTTGGGCGAAGGCGGGACGGAATACGCGCACAGTGCAACCATCGGGCGAAGCCGGAATGTATACGGACCGTATGAGCCCTGTCCGCTCAACCCAATCATAGCCCACGGCAACAGGAGAGGCCAGAGCAGCCCGATTCAGGGCGTAGGACATGCCGATTTCGTGCAGGCGCCGGACGGCTCGTGGTGGGTCGTCTTCCTCGGCTTCCGTGTCACCGAACCCTCATCTTACTACCACATCCTGGGGAGGGAAACTTTCCTGGCGCCCGTCGACTGGCCCGCAGGAGGATGGCCGCAGGTTAACGGCAACGGCGTCGTATCCTTAGACATGCGTGTGCCGACGCTGCCGCAACATACGTTTGAAAAGACGCCCGCGCGTACGGATTTCGACACGGAAAAGTTGGGCCTTGAATGGAATTTCCTCCGCAATCCTCAGAGGGAAAACTATTCCCTCTCACAAAGGAAGGGATACCTGCGCATCACGCCCTCGACGTCCACGCTGAACGAAACGAACCCGGTATCGTTCGTCGGGCGGCGTCAAACGGAACATACGTTCACGGCGACAACCCTGCTCGACTTCCACCCGTCTGCCGACAGCGACGAGGCGGGCGTGACGCTTATCCAGAACAACACGCATCACTACGACCTGGCGTTAACGCGGAAAGGCGGGAAAAACATCGTACAGTTGCGCGTCCGTGCAGGCTCGCTCACGTACGTCGCCGCCGAGCGCGCCCTGTCTGGCGACCGTGCGCTATTGCGCGTAAAAGGCTCCCCGTTGCAATACCATTTCTATGTTGCAGACCCGAAAAACGGCGAGTATGCGGAATTAGGCCGTATGGACACGCGCTACCTCAGCACGGAAGTCGCCGGAGGCTTCACAGGGGTAATGATCGGCCTGTACGCCTCCTCCAACGGCAAGCCGAGCCGAGCCGAAGCTTTTTACGACTGGTTTGATTATCAGGTCGACGCCGCAGACGAGCGGTGATGCGTGCAACAAATTTTTAGCTCCGCAAAATATCCCTGATCCTAACGCACCCGCGACGGGCGTTGCAAAAAGCCGCCTCCGAGCATATCGGCGTCCCAAAGCGCACGGCGACAAAAAACGAGGAGAAAGCATATAATTTCTTCAAAGCCACAATGAATTGTAGAAGCTTTTGCGAAAAAAATCAAAAGCCCACCGAGCATTGCGTGTCGTGCTAAAAATTTCTCCCCTCCAAAAAGAGTTTTTGTGGGTCGTGCTAAAAATTTCTGTCTCCAAAAAGTTCTTTTGGAGGTCGTGCTAAAAATTTCTGTCTCCAAAAAGTCTTTTTGGAGGTCGTGCTAAAAATTTCTCCGTCCAAAAAGTTCTTTTGGAGGTCGTGAAAAAATTCTCTGTCTCCAAAAAGTGTTTTTGGAGGTCGTGCATAGAAATTCTCCCTCCAAAAAGTTCATTTGGAGGTCGTGCTTGGAAATTCTCCCTCCAAAAAGTCCATTTGGAGGTCGTGCTTGGAAAATATTTGCCCAAAAAGCGTTTTTGGAGGTCGTGCTTGGAAATTCTGCCTCCAAAAAGTGTTTTTGGAGGTCGTGCTTGGAAATTCTTCCCCCAAAAAGTTCATTTGGAGGTCGTGCTTGGAAAATATTCCTTCAAAAAGTGTTTTTGGAGGTCGTGCTTGGAAATTCTTCCCCAAAGAAGTGTTGTTGGAGGTCGTGCTTGGAAAATATTTGCCCAAAAAGTGTTTTTGGGGGTCGTGCTTGGAAAATATTCCTTCAAAAAATGTTTTTGGAGGTCGTGCTTGGAAAATATTCCTTCAAAAAGTGTTTTTTGGGGGGGTCGTGCTTGGAAAATCTGTCAAGCCGCCGGCGCGGGCTTGTAGCCCGTGGGCACATCGACGGACGCTTGCTGTACTGCGCCTCGTAGCGTGGCAGGGCACGGGCTGCAGGCTCGCGCCGGAGGTTACAAAGCTAACGGCTCAATCGTGAAGACCGGAGCCACGCCTATGTCCGAAACGCCGTCGATGCTTTCCCGAAGGGGAAAAAAAGATTGGGGGGCGCGGCGTTACAAGAATACTTTTGGAGGTCGCGCTTGGGAAACCGGATGGGGAATCGGGGATTGTAGCGTCGTGCCGGCGTGATTGGGGCCGGCGCGGCCGTCGCGGACTTGTTTTGACGGCGCGGGCACGGCGGCGGGGGATGGGCATCCGTCACGCTCGCGTTATTCGCAGTATTGCGGGAAGCCGGCGCGCGGGCGAGTAAATTTCCTTACCTTTGTGCAAGACGTTTAAGAAAAATATTTTTTTATCATTTAAAATTATTTCTGTATTATGAAACAATTAGTGTTTTTATTCGCAACATTCCTCGTGGCCGGCATGATGAACGCCCAGGAGTTGAAAGTAATCAAGCTCGAAGCCCCCACAAAGACAGGCGGCGAACCGGTTATGAAGGCGTTCGACAATCGCAAATCCGACCGTGAATTTGCTCCCGACAAGCTCAAGTCGCGCGACTTGTCCAACCTTCTCTGGGCGGCTAACGGGATTAACCGCGCAGACGGCAAGCGCACGGCTCCTTCGGCTATCAACGCGCAGGACGTGGATGTATACGTCATAATGGCGGAAGGGGCTTATATTTATGACGCGAAGGCGCACGCCCTTAACCCGGTGGCGGCGGGCGACTTGCGCGGAGCTGTGGCCGGCACGGGACAGGACTTTGTCAAGGCTGCGCCGGTGAGCCTCGTGATAGTGTCCGAACTCACGCGCCTGGGGAAGAATCCTGATGAGAATACGCGCCTGATGGGAGCCGTAGACGTCGGTATCGTGTGCCAGAATATCAATATCGCATGCGCCGGCCTGGGGCTCGTCACCGTTCCCCGCGCCTCGATGGACAAGGCTGCGCTGGCGAAGGCGCTCAAGTTGAAGGACACCCAACTGCTGCTCATGAACAACCCTGTGGGCTATCCCAAGAAGTAATCCGCGTAGATATTATGCGTGTTTTTCTTCAATCCGTTCTTGTACAGTTGCTGCTCAACCCGTATGTTTTCTGGCGGGGCCGGCAGGCTATTCCAAAGAAGAAAAGCTGGCAGATACCGTTCATCGCCTGTTTTGGCGTTGAAATTACGGTGTATCTCGCCGGCTTCTTCTTCCACAAGACGCTGCCCGACGGCGTGATGGTGGCTATCCTTAATTATTGCGGGACGTGGTACGTTGGCCTCTTATACTCAACGATGGCGCTGCTTGCGCTGGAAATCGTACGCCTGTCGAACCGCCTGCGCCCGTGGTATCCGAAATGGATAGTGCAGCACGGGAAGCAGACGCGGCTGTCGCTATTTTTCCTCGTAATCGCCGGCGTCGCAGGCCTGCTCGTCAGCGCATACCGCACAGTAGCCCGCCCCGTCGTCAGGCACGTCGACATCGCCCTTCCCAAAGGCGCCGGCCGCTGCGATAGCCTCGTAGTTGTCATGATGAGCGATATGCATATAGGCGAAATTATCGGTAAGAGCTTAGTGCAGCGATATGTCGCCCTAAGTAACGCGCAGGACCCAGACCTGGTGATCCTGGCCGGCGATTTGATAGACTACGAGTCCCGCTTCGCGGAAATGGCGCATATCGAGGACGATTTGCTGCAACTGAAGGCCCGCTACGGCGTATATGCCGTGAACGGGAACCATGAATACCGGGCCAACCGCTATGCCAAGAGAAAATGGATACAGCAGACCGGCGCAACGCTGCTTGTCGATTCTGTGGTCACTATAAACGGCTCGTTCTACCTTGCGGGGCGCGACGACGCTGTAAACAAAGGCCGCAAGCCCCTGCACGCGCTCGTCGGCAGCCTGGATAAAGACAAGCCCCTGATCGTCGTCGACCACCAGCCGACGGCTATAAACGAGCTGGTAATGAACGGCGCCGCCCTTGGCCTGCATGGCCATACGCACAACGGTCAACTGTGGCCGTATCCTTTGGTTATGAAGTATGTCTATGAATTTCCATACGGCTACTACCGCAAGGGAGGCACGCAGTTTTACGTATCATCCGGCATCGGGATAGCCGGGCCACCGTACCGCGTGGGGACTGTCTCCGAAATGGTTGTGCTGCATGTAAGGTTTATATAAAAAAAGTCTCCCGGCCGCAAAAGCAACCGGAAGACCGACTTGGCGTTCGAGTTAAGGGAGTGAGTCACCTAAAACTAAATAAATCAAATAACATAACAATCTTTTGCCAATTAAACTAACCTATTCTCTGATGCAAATAAAACATATAAGGCCGAGACCAAAAAATAAACCCCCACTACAATATATTCTCATTCCCGCAATCACGACAGGACGAAGTACAACATCCCTTTCTCATCCAATATCCCTCAGCCCGTCCGAAAACCTCAAAAGCGAGGCGAGATTTTGTTTTTGGAGAAAAAACAGCAACCTTTACGCCAGTAAAAGAAAAAACGGAATCAAAATAAACACATATATTATATGGCATCACAAACAAAGACGATAAAAGTTTACCAGAGGATTCTTGAAGATATGAGCAATGACGAACACGTCAGGTTCTGCGCCGAGATAGGCAGCTTAATTAAGGCTCGCATATCGGGACTGCCCGGAATACCGCCGCTGTGGGAAACGTTCAATAATCTGTACCGTAAAGAATGTTTCATACACGAACGGCATGCCGACATGATGGAAGCGCCGACACTTTCGCTTGCGGAGAATATAAATAACCCTGAAAGAAAAGACGAAGCGTCCGTGAACTTTCATGCCGAAGGCCTCCCCGAAGGCGCCGGCTCTACCGAAATACAGAACTCGATGGATACCATACGCTACCGTGTAGGCCGCGCCTTGGAGTCCCTAACTGCAGGCATTGAGGCGCTATACGTCATTAGCGCCCTTTCCGGCGGAAACGACGGGGCGGACATTGTCGATTACATCAACGACGTCATCACCCGCTTCAAACGCAAGCACGGGAACAATGAGCCTAATCGCATGTGTAATATCCCCTTCAACAGCGTGGACGATTTTGCAGGAGCGTATGTCCCGCACCTTACGGTAGCCTCGCAGGTAGTTTTCCACAGTCATTTGTCCGCATCCGCACGCAGCAATAATGTAATAGAGATAAAATTTACCGACGCCGACGCCTTCTCCCAACTGCTGTATCCCGAAGCCAAAGCCGGCGTCCTCTATATCTCAGGCGAGGAGACGGACGCCAACAGCGCATTCTCCGTCAAAGGCTTTCGCATGGACGAGAGGGGCGAGAGCCCTATCGCCCTCCTCATCTCACCTCCCCTCGATTATTTGACCTGCAGAACCCCGTCCGCCAACACCGGCACATACAGCGCGAAGGTGTTCAAGGATAATATCGAGCTGGCCATCCTCGACAACTTCCAATATCCGGCAACGGGCCGCAGATGATAAGAATTATAAGTCTACAACTTCGGTAATGTCCACGGGGCGCGGTAGTACGCCTTGCCCAGCGCCTCGGCCTCACTGTCGCCCACTATCCTGTTACGTGCATCATCCCAATGAATCTCATGCTTCACGCGGCAGGAAATGTTTGCCAAGTGAGACATCTTCGCCACGCGCGCGCCAATGGCAATGTCGGCATTAGGCAGCTCGCGGCTTTTTATGCAGTCGAGGAAGTTGCCCACGTGCCGGTACAGGCCTTTCCCCTCCCCTTTCCTGAACGGCACAGCCTCCATCCTCGGAACATCGCCGGCGACGACTGGGAACACCTCCCAGCCGGCCCGCGTCAGCAGCATTGTACCGTTCTCGCCATAAAAGGCAAGCCCTTCCTTTTTGTCGAACAATCCGTGATTGATTCCGCAGGCGTGATCCCAGATAATATTGAAATCCTTGTACGAATATGTCGCCATCAACGTATCAGGCGTTTCCATAGCATCGACGGGGTAGGCCATCTTACCTCCGCTACCATACACCTGCGCAGGCAGTCCGGCCCCCATGCCTTCCAAAGCATAGTCCAGCAGATGGACTCCCCAGTCCGACATCAATCCGCCGGCATAATCCCAGAAGAAGCGGAAGTTGTAATGGAAGCGATACTCGTTGAACGGGCGTTTGGGAGCAGGCCCCAACCACATATCATAATCGACGCCGGCAGGAGGAGCGCTATCGGGCTTTGGCGGGAGAGTAGGCTTTGCATCCTGGTACGCCCATACTTTGACCGTGCGTATGCGTCCGATATTCCCGCCGCGCAGGTAAGCTGCAGCCTCGTTCCAGTGAGGATCGCTACGTTGCCACTGTCCTACCTGTACGATACGCCGGCTGAGGCGTGTTGCTTTCACCATCAAGTCACATTCTTCGATGGTATTCGAGAGAGGCTTTTCCACGTACACATCTTTCCCGGCCATGACCGATTCCACCAAAGGCAGGCAGTGCCAATGATCCGGGGTGCCGATGATTACGACGTCTACATCCTTATTCTCCACCACCCGTCGCCAGTCCTTGTAGATAGAGGGCGGCCTTTTGCCCGTTTTCTTCTCAACGTCGGCAGCGCGTTTGCTAAGCCATTCATCATCCACGTCACATAAAGCGACACATTCCACCTCAGGATAGTCAAGGAAGGTATTCAGGTTGGAGTATCCCTGACTGCGGCATCCTATGAGCGCGACTTTAACTTTATTACTCGGAGCCGTCAGCCCGTAAACAGACTGCTGATATTTAGCTCCTATCAAAGGAGTTAAACCGATGCCTGCTGTAGATAGCGCAGATTTCTGCAAAAAGATTCTTCTATTCATATTCACTATTTCTTAAACTTCAATTATTGACAATTAGAACAACATAATGTATTTTTGCGCAATGTTACTAAAAAATAAGACCCAAACTTAGTCTAATGCATAAAATATGATACAGTACGAACACCCCAAGATAAAAACCTGCCAGTGGTTTGTCTTATATACATCGCCACGAGCCGAGAAACAGGTAATCGAAAGGCTCAAACTTAACGGGACGGAATCCTGGCTGCCGCTACACCGTAGCCCGCGCGTGTGGTCGGACCGGATTAAGATGGTTGACGTTCCACTTTTCAACTCGTATGTTTTTGTTTATTGTCCGGAAAACCAACTCCATTCATTGCTGAAGTTGTATGGAGTGGCGCGCATTGTCTACTATGATGGGAGGCCTGCCGTCGTTCGCCAGCAGGAGATAGACGCGATCAAGGATTTTCTGGTGCAGTCAGCCAATCACCCGCTCCTTGTAGGCGACGAGGTGGAGATACTTGCAGGCGCAATGAAAAACGTATCGGGGCAGGTGCAAAGGATAAACAAGAATTATATCGTATTATATCTTGAACAGTTAGGCGCTACCGTGAGCGTTAACTTAGACCATGTCGCACCTGTCAAAAGGCTGAAATAGTTATCCGCATCAAAGGCTATGGAAGAAGGGAAGAAAAAGCAGGTAAAACGCCTGTGGCAAACTGTTTTTGAGGATAGCAGCGAGTTTGTCCGCTTCTATTTCGAACAAGTATATAAGGATGAAAACACATTAGTCATCGAAAAGGACGGGCAAGTGGTTTCGGCCTTGCAGATGTTGCCCTATACGATGACTTTTTACGGCGAAGAGATACCGGTAGCCTATATCTCAGGCGCATCTACCCTGCCTTCCGAACGTGGCAAAGGACTGATGAAACAACTCCTGAACGAGGCCGTACTCGTGATGGAAAAGCGAAACATAGCCCTGAGCATCCTTATCCCCGCAGGGGAAAAACTCTTCGGATACTATCGCTCGCAAGGCTATGAGACAGTATTCCGCTATTCGACCGTAGCCTACCGCATCAGCAGCGAAACCACCGCGCCGTCCGGCATCCGCGTTTACATGGAAAGCGCCGCCGACGTGGCGACATACTCTTACTTCGACCGCATACTGCACAAACGCCGGATGACGGTGCAACATTCTTACGAGAACTTCAACTTAATCCTCAAAGATATGGAAATAGACAGGGGGGAGTTCTACGTCGCCCGCGATACCCTCAACGGCAATTCGCCGGTGGGCATGGCATTCGTTTCAAACAACATATCGGTGGAAGAGTTATTATACGACTCCCCTGCTATCAGGGAACTCCTGTTAAACGAAATAGCCGCGCGCCACAACCGCGACGGTCTCTATTATAGAATCCCCGCCGCTTCCAACATGCCGAGCGTCCCCTTCGGCATGGCGCGCATCATAGACGCCGAACGCCTCGTCAACACCTGGCTTCAGGCACATCCCAAACAATACAAGGAGGGCGAGATGCGGACGATGAACGTACAGGAACTTACCGCATACATAATGGGATACAAAAACGAAACTCCATACATGAGCCTGATGATGGATTAAACTATTTTTTTAAGAATACTTGTCCGAATGTATTTATTATTGATTACTTTTGTTACAAATTGTAAGCAATTAATCACTAAATTCAAAACAAACTATTATGGCACATCACCAGTTAGATGCATTGGATGAGAAA
>JAIRZN010000162.1 GCA_031267205.1 Tannerellaceae bacterium
GCCTTTGATTCTATTTACTGGAAGTATAGTGCGTGGGTGTATAACTTCTTCAATCTGCTCCTTTCCGATAAATCAATGGCTGAAGATTTGACACAAACCGTTTTCCTGAAAATATGGGAGCGTCATGCCGACATCAAACCGGACGAAAACTTCGAGGCTTATTTGTTTACCATCGCCCGCAACCTGATCTCAAAGGAAGCCGAGCAACGTTTGCTTGCGACGCATCTGCAGGCTTCCCTACGAAGCCGCCCGGATGATACGGATACAACAACCGAGCAGAATATCGAGGCCGACTCGCTTCGCGAATACGTTGATTACTTGGTGGAGCAACTCCCGGCGGAACGTAAGAAGATATACCTGATGAGCCGTGAACAGCATCTTTCCAACAAGGAAATAGCTCGGCAGCTTTCCGTCTCGGAGAAAACGGTAGAGACGCAAATCTACCGCTCGCTGCGTTTCCTCAAATACAAACTATTCGGAAATAACGATTAGCTCACCTGCGCCCCATGTCGTCGTACAGGGTTTGAAGCAGGGCTTTGCCTTTCCTTATGCGTTCATCGCCGCCGGAGGAGGGGTTTTGGTAGACGGGACGGTTGCTGTCGTTATCGTAGGCGGATACTCCGGTCGCATCGACAAAGCCGAAGCCGTTGCTGAAGGTATAAAAGGCGTAGGCCGGATAACGGCGGTCGAGGATGTCCTTGCTGAATAGGAAGTCGCGGTGCGGAATATCCATCTGTCCGAGCAAGGTTGCGGCGAGGTCGCTCTGGCTGCCAACCGTTTCTATCCTTGCAGGCTCCTTCACGGCGCCTCCGGTCCAGATAACAGGAATGCGGTAACGCGCCGGCTCGTACTCCTTCAGCCATCCGGGATAGCGGAAGCCGTGGTCGGCGACGAGGACGACGAGCAGGTTCTCCCACAGCGGCGTCTGCTTAATCTTCCCGATAAAGTTTCCTATACAACTATCGGTGAAGGCTACCGAGTTGAGGTACGGATGCGCCAGGCGCCGGTAAGGCACTTCAAAGGGTTCGTGACTGCTTAGCGTGAGGAAAGTATACAGGAACGGCGAAGCGGCGTCTTTCTCGGACAGGCTGAGGTAAAGGTAGTCGAACGTGACATCGTCGTCGGCCCCCCATTTGCTCAGGCGGCTGGTCAGGGGGAAATCCTTGTCCGACGTTATTTCGCTATATCCCGAACTGTAAAAATAGCTCTGCATATTGGTGTAGTTAATGTCGCCGCCGTACAGCATCTCCGCCGTATAGCCTTCGCTTATCAGGCTTTTGGATATTGACGGCAGGGTCTGGCTCTTGGCGGGATACTTCATTATGGATGTCGTCGGTTGAGCCGGATAGCCGTTGAGCGCCGACACTAAGCCGCGGTCGGTGCGGAAGGAGTTGGCATGGATATTTGTGAACAGCACGCCTTCGCGGCTAAGGCTATTCAGGTTGGGCGTTACTCCCGCTTCGCCGTTGAGGGCTTCTATGGTATTGGCCGAAAAGCTTTCCAGGATTATGAGCAGTATGTTGGGACGCTTGGTGTTCAATAACTCCGCCTTGCCCGCGCCGGCAACGCTGTCGGGGAGTTCGGGCATCAGGGAAGCGAATATGTCTTTGCGCTCGCCTTCGTCGAAGAACTGGAACTGCGAGGCGAAGTCCTGCTGCTTATACAGCGATGCGACCATGCTGAATATCGGGTTTATCGCCGAATGATTGAGGAACTGGTTATTGCTGAAATACACCATCCCGACGTTGGCCGTCGACGTAGTGACGCTGCTCCTGATGGGCAGGAACAACAGCCCTCCCATAACCAGGAGCGCCGCAAACCGGTGTACTCCGACCCCCTCCATCGGCTTATCGGGGAATATGGGAAGCGCCCAGCGGTTAAGCATCCATGCCGAGGCGAAGGCGTAAACGACCAGCATCAATGCCTGCCGGATAAATAAAGCCGCCGGCACATTGCCTGCCGCCCCTGAAGGAAACTGTATATAAAACAATACGGTGGCATCCAGGCGGAAGCCCCAGAATGTATACAGCGCTACGTCGCCGGCAAAGATCGCCGCAATAACAACAGACGCTACGCAGAAGTATACCCTCAGGCATTTCTTTATGCAAGCCGTAGGCAACCACAACGACAGTATCGTGCACAAAAGCGGGATAACCGTCAAGTAACCCGCCACCGTGCAATCTAATCTCAAGCCATACCTTATAACATCGAGCCATTCAATCAAACTGTAACCGGCCGACAGCGCATGGTGATATATCATGAATACCGGCTTCTGAATAGCAAATATCGGCAACCAGGCAACAAACACGACAAGGATAAAAAATAATCGCCGTTTCATTCCGCATCCAAGTTTTAAGGATAAAGCCTTTCCCTGAGTCCGGCAACTACCGGATCGGTGATGTAATCGTCATACTCCATTATCCTGTCTATAATACCGTTCGGCGCAAGCTCGATGACACGGTTGGTTACGGTTTGTATAAACTCATGGTCATGACTTGAAAAGATAATATTCCCCTTATAAGCCTGCAACGTATTATTAAACGCCTGTATGGATTCCAAATCCAAGTGATTGGTCGGGGTATCCAGTATCAATGTATTCGCGTCCCTGAGCATCATCCGCGAAATCATGCAACGCATCTTCTCGCCCCCCGAAAGCACGTCTACCTTCTTCTGTAAATCTTCTCCCGAAAAAAGCATCCGCCCCAAGAAGCCCTTCAAATAGACTTCGTTAGTATCGACCGCGAATTGCCCAAGCCATTCGATAAGGCTGTAACCGGGGTTGAAGTAGGAGGCATTGTCGAGCGGCAGGTACGCCGTAGTAATGGTTTGCCCCCATTGATAAGTCCCGGCGGCAGCCTCCTCCTCGCCGTTGACAATCCTGAAAAGAGCCGTCATAGCCCTTGGGTCGCGGCTGATAAAAACAATCTTATCATCCTTCTCAACATTAAAGTTCAGGTCTTTGAAAAGCGGCTGCCCGTCCGCGTAATGCGTCAGCCCCTTTACCTCCAATATTTGGTTGCCCGGCTCGCGCGAGGGAGTAAAAATTATACCCGGATAGCGCCGCGACGACGGCCTTATCTCCTCGATATTCAACTTCTCTATCATCTTCTTGCGGCTCGTCGTCTGCTTCGATTTCGCAACATTGGCGCTGAAGCGGCGGATAAATTCCTCAAGTTCCTTCTTCTTCTCCTCGGCCTTTTTGTTCTGTTGTTGCTGCTGGCGGAGGGCCAACTGGCTGGATTCGTACCAGAAACTGTAATTCCCTGCAAACAACTGCAACTTGCCGAAGTCGATATCGACCGTATGCGTGCATACCGAGTCAAGGAAGTGACGGTCATGACTGACCACCAACACCGTGTGCTCGAAGTTGGAGAGGTAATTTTCCAACCACCCCACCGTTTCCAGGTCAAGGTCGTTCGTCGGCTCATCGAGCAGCAAATTATCAGGTTGTCCGAAAAGCGCCCGCGCCAGCAGGACACGCACCTTCTGCTTACCGCTAAGATCTTTCATCAGGCTGTAATGCAAGTTCTCCTTTATACCCAAACCGCTAAGCAGGCCGGCAGCGTCGCTCTCGGCGTTCCATCCCTCCATTTCCGCAAACCTTTCCTCCAGTTCCGACACCCGTATCCCGTCGGCGTCATTAAAATCGGGCTTGGCATAGATGGCATCCTTTTCGCTCATCACCTCCCACAGCGTGGAATGGCCCATCAAAACGGTATTAATCACCGTATAATCATCAAAGGCAAAGTGATCCTGGCTCAACACCGACAGGCGTTCGCCGGGCCCCTGCGAGATGTTTCCGCGCGTAGGATCCATCTCGCCGCACAGGATTTTCAGGAAAGTGGATTTACCCGCCCCGTTTGCGCCGATAATCCCGTAACAATTACCGGATGTGAATTTCAGATTGACGTCCTGGAACAAAATGCGTTTACCGAACTGTAAATCCAGGTTATTGACTATTATCATATTTATGTTTTGTTAGAAAGTTGACAAAAGTACGAAAAATTTTGCAGAAACCGGAAAAACGCACCGCTACGCAGTCGGAAAGGGAGGGCGCAACCTGATTCCGGCAAGATTTTTTCCCTGCGGAAAAAGAGAAGCCCCCTGTTGCCATAGCTTGTAAAAATTCAGCCTTCAAAAAAGCCTCTTGGAGATCTTCTAAAAATTCAGCCGGCAGAAAAGACACTTTTCACAGCTATCGCAAAAAATTATATTTGCAAAAATATCCCAACATAGGCTTGTAAAAATTCACAAGCTCCAAAAGTATCTTTTGGAGGTCTTGTAAAAATTCAGCCGGCCCAAAAGTATCTTTTGGAGCTTGTGTAAAAATTCAGCGGCTCCAAAAACAGAAAGGCAACGATGCCAGAACTACTGCACATATAGAGCGGACAGTAAACCCTGCAAATGCCGATCAGTCACGTACTCACCTCAATGAAGATCTTATTCCATATCCCGATGGAATCAAGGACAGAACACATGCCATACAGCATCGGATAGAAACCGCAGGGATAAAGCGGAAGATAAGCCACAACCAAGTGAGGGCATTGCAGATTATGCTGTCGGGTACACCCGAAGATATGCAGCGCATACAGGCAGAGGGGAAATTGAGGGAATGGAGCAATGATAATATAAAATGGCTGCAAGATACTTTTGGAAAAGATAATGTTGTTTCCGCCGTTTTGCATCTGGACGAAAAAACTCCACATATTCATGCTACGGTAGTGCCTATTGTTACTGGTGAAAGAAGAAAAGCCAAAGAGAAAAACAAACAGGAGAACGAACAGGGCAAGAAGAAGTATCGTAAAAAAGATACAAACGCCTCCCGACTATGTGCCGATGATATAATGACAAAAGATAACCTGAAACTGTTTCAGGACACATATGCTGAGGCAATGGTGAAACACGGGCTACAACGTGGAATAGACGGCTCGGAAGCAAGGCATATATCCACTCCACAGTACTACAGAGATTTGTATGCCAAGAACGAAGATATGAAAGTGGATATAGCAGAGTTGGTGGAGCAAAAGCAGGAGGTTTACGACAAAGTGCGGGATATGTACGACCGCAAGGACGAGGCACGGGAGAAATTTCTTAATCTACATGAATATACCCAAAAAAAAGAGACGGAAATATCAGAAGCCGAGACCCGATTGGAGCGACTCAAGCAAGAGTACGAACCATACAAGGCACAGGACGATATAAATCTGCTGCTTGAAGTACTCCCAACCCTGAGCGAGCGTTTACGAATAGCACAGCTATGCGAGGGTATTGGACTGGCGGTAGATGCTATTAAACAGCTTT
>JAIRZN010000007.1 GCA_031267205.1 Tannerellaceae bacterium
GATTATTCTTTTCTTTATTTATTGGCAAAAAATTGCTGCGGGGGGGTGTGGTTTTCTTTTTGAGAACCGTCTCATTAAAACAAGATGTTGGACACGAAAAAATAATTGCCTATGACAGAGTATTTCAAAGAATGTGTGTATACTAACCCCTGCTTTAGGACCGATGATGATCCGGTTCGGGGATATGAACCTTATTTTCTAACTAAACACAGTAAAGATTATGAACTTTTTAAATGGATTTAAATGGCCGGCGATTGTGTCAAGGATTCGTCCGGTCATGGGGACTTGCTTGATTTTATTTGCTTGTAATGTCGTGCAGGCTTTCGCTTTGGAGGAGGCGCAGGAGACGTTGACGATAGATATGAGGAACGTTTCTATCGAGGAGGTGCTTAATGAGATTGAATCTCAGTCGGAGTATCGTTTCCTGTATAACAAACAATTGGTAAACTTGAACAGGAGGGTGGATATATCTGTCAAGAGCGACCGTATTACGGATGTATTGAACAGTCTTTTTGATGCGAATGACATAAAGTATGTCATCAGCGACCGGCAGATTGTATTGAGCCGGAGCGAAAGGGCTGTGGCGTTGCAGCAGCAAGTCCGGACGGTTTCGGGGACGGTGACCGACGAAAGCGGCGAGCCGGTTATTGGTGCAAACGTGGTGCAGAAGGGTACGACGAATGGGATAATCACGGACTTGGACGGCAGATTCAGTCTTTCGATACCGGGCAGCGCTGTTCTGGTGATTTCTTACGTCGGGTACTTGACGCAGGAGATACAGACGTCGGGGAAGACATCGTTTGACATCAGGCTGGTGGAAGATTCGCGCAGTCTGGACGAGGTTGTGGTTGTTGGCTACGGTACGGTCAGGAAATCCGACCTTACGGGCGCTGTGGCGAAGGTATCTACCGAAGATCTCCTGCAATTGTCGACCACCGACATAGGGCAGGCTTTGGCCGGTCGCGTCGCTGGGGTGGATGTAATCAGCAATTCCGGCGAGCCGGGGGCGGGCGTCAAGATCAGGATTCGCGGGTACGGTACGATCAACAATTCCGATCCGCTGTATGTCGTCGACGGATTCCCTACCAACGACCTTAGCACGGTAACTCCACAAGACATCGAAAGTATGGAAATCCTCAAAGATGCCTCCGCTACGGCTATCTATGGTTCAAGGGGAGCCAACGGGGTAGTCCTGATACAGACGAAAAAGGGGCGTTATGACAAAAAGCCTACGTTCAGCGTGAACGTGTACGGGAGTATGTCCGATGTAATACGTTCGATTGACTTGCTCAACGCCTGGGAATTTGCAACCATACAGCAGGAAGCCCTTACCAATGGGGGACAAACGATATCCCCGACCACAGCCGCGCAGTTTAAGTATGTTATCGACAACAAACTGAAAGGTACGAACTGGGAAGACGAGGTGACGCGGACGGGATTGACACAAAACTATAACGTCAGCGTAAATGGCGGCGGAGACCGCTCGGCTTATGACATCGGCGTGACTTATGCCGGCGAACAGGGTATCGTAAAATATAACGAGAGGAACAGTCTCTCCATCCGGGCAAACAACACTTACAAGCTGTCAAAGAACGTAGAACTGGGCGCCAACCTGACTTATTCACGACAAAGCCGTATCGGAGCTACCTCAGGGAACTATTACGGCGGATTGTGGCCCTCGGTGCTGGGCGCCGAGCCGCTGGTGGCGGCATGGGATTCGTATACCGACAACTGGGGCGAAGTCCTTTATTCGGAAGTGTACAATCATCCGGCGAGGACGGTCTACTTTGCCAGCAGTGACTTTCAAGACAATATTTCTCATTACTTTATGGCCAATACTTTTTTGCAGATCAATGACATCGGGTTGAAAGGCTTGTCGTTCCGCACTCAATACGGGACGCAAGCCTTTTCAGCCTCGTCACAGACGTATTCGCCCGTCTATTATGTTTCTTCCAATCAACAAACGGAGAGGAGTAGCCTGATGGAATACCGCAACAATTTCTCATCATGGCTGTGGAATGCCTACTTTATGTATAACAAGACATCCGGGGCGCATAATGTCGGAGCGACCCTTGGTACGGAAATACAAAAGACATCCACCAAGAGCCTCAATGCTTCGGCTCAGGACATACCCGAAGAACGCAATATGTGGTACCTCAGCCAGACGGCGGACCGTAGCACTTATTCGGCCAGCAGCGACGGGAGTATGAACAGTCTGGCTTCGTTCTTTTTCCGCACCATTTACTCGTATGCGGACAAGTATTTATTTACGGGGACAATACGTTCCGACGGCTCGTCCAAATTTGCCGAAGGGCATAAGTGGGGATATTTCCCTTCCTTCTCGCTGGGATGGAATGTGCACGAAGAAGCTTTCCTGAAAGAAAGCTCAGTCGGAAACCTCTTCACTCAGTTGAAAGTCCGCACCGGCTGGGGGCAGGTAGGTAACGAACAAAGCGCCGGAAGCAACGACTATATCGCATTGATGACCAACGGTTACACGGCGGCTATCGGCAATGCCTTGCGCGACGGGGCTATACAGGAGATGTATGCCAATACACAATTAAGCTGGGAAGCTGCCGAACAGCTCAATCTGGGAGTCGACTTCGGTATTTGGGATATGAAACTGTCGGGCACGATAGACTATTTCGTCCGTACCACCCGCGATATGATTCTGGCGACGCCCATCCCGCAGTATGCCGGTATGACGCGCGCACGCACCAATGCGGGCGAAATGCGCAACAACGGACTGGAACTGTCCCTTAGATGGCAGGACAGGAAGGACAAGTTCTCCTACGCCATCTCCGGGAATGTATCGTTCGTAAAGAACGAGATACTGAGTTTAGGCTCGGACGACCCTGTTTACGGCGGCGATATAGGACGGCTTCAGGCTCCCTTTACGCGGACGGAAGTGGGACGGGAAATGGCTTACTTCTACGGATATAAAACGGACGGCCTGTTCCAGACATGGGATGAGGTGAACGCGCATACTTACACCGGCGCAGACGGTCAGCAACACCTCATTCAACCCAATGCGGCGCCGGGCGACGTCAAGTTCCTGAAATTGTCCGACGACGGTCTGCCGTTGAATGTCGACGACCGCACCTATCTCGGCAGCGCCATGCCCGACATGACGTGGGGGCTAAACCTGAGCTTGGGATACAGGAACTTTGACCTGATGGTATTCCTTCAGGGCGCTTTGGGATACGAGATTGCCAACGCCAAGGTGATGGACTTATACTCCTCCAGTATGGTGCAATGGAATATGTCGAAAGATATGATGAATCGCTGGACAGGTTCCGGCTCTACGAATAAGTATCCGAGGGTGATCTCCACCGACCCGAACGAAAACTCAAGGTTCTCCGACCGCTATATAGAAGACGGCACGTACGTGCGCATCAAGAATGTTCAATTAGGATACAGCCTGCCGAATAGCCTGATAAGTAAGGCTAAACTTACGCGGTTGAGGTTTTATGCTTCGGTTGATAACTTGTGGGTGTTCACCGCTTATAGCGGTTTCGATCCGGAAATGGGCGACTATTTAGCGAATCCGTTGAATAATGGGATAGATATGGTGTCTTACCCAAGGCCTCGCGTAGTGACTCTCGGTCTTAATCTAACATTTTAAAATGAATGGACTTATGAATACAAATAAATTATTTAGCGTATTATTGGCGTCCTTCCTGCTTTGTGGTTGCAACGACTTCTTGGAAATAGAGCCACAGGCCAAGTTAGGTAGCGACGTTTATATGAATATCGAGGAAAATGCCGAGAAAGTAATTACTTCCCTCTATAATATGCTTCAGGTAACGCAAGGCGACGGCCCGGACGGTAACTATATGAATCACCATTACGAATGGTTCATGGGTTCCGTAGCCACCGACGATGCCGAAAAAGGCAGCACGGTGGGCGATTTGATGGACCTGACCTTAGTGGCCAATTATGCAATGACGCCGGCTAATACGATTGTGAGAGGTTTTTATGTGCATAGCTGGACTGCTATCTCCAGAGCCAATTATGCTGCCGGACACTTGGAAGACGCCCAGATCAGCGAGAGCGTGAAGCAACGTATGTGGGGAGAAGTTCACTTCTTCAAGGCCTATTACTACTTCTACCTCCTGCGCCATTTCGGGGGAATGCCTATTTTGACACACTCCGTCGAATTGGAAGAGTTCGGCAATATGCCGCGCGCTTCGTTCACGGAAACGATGGATTATATCGTCGAAGAGTTTACCGAAGCCATTCGTCTGCTTCCAGATGCCTATCCTTCCTCGGAGGTTGGACGGGCGACCAAGAATGCGGCGCGCGCCTTTTTGGCCAGAGTGTTGGTGTACCGCTTGGGTACGGATGCACATTGTCCCAACAGTTGGCAGGATGTTTCCAACCTGACGTCTGCCATTATTGCAAGCGGCCTGTATGACTTGCATCCCAATTATGCAGTGCTCTTTGAGGCTGAAACGCAGAACAGCATTGAATCTATCTTTGAGGTGCAGTCAAAAGAAGGCCCGTATGGTTCGGGATCATTCTTCTGGGACTGGATGGTGCAGGGAAACCGCCAGCCTACGCCAGACGTGTTTACTATGGGATGGGGATTCCATAATCCTACGGAAGACTTGGTGAGAGCCTTTGACCCGACCGATCCGCGATTGAGCAGCACCGTCTATGGCCCAACATTTAACAACGGGACATTATTCGGCCGAACTCCGCTCTATGCCCGCAACGAACAAATGACAAATTACCTTTGCCGGAAAGTGGCTTTGCCCGAATATCCAATGAACGGAACAACCAAACCCGTCATCCTGATGCGTTATGCCGATGTATTGCTGATGCACGCCGAAGCCTCCTACAATCTGGGAAAAGAAGAGGATGCAAGGAATCTGGTAAACCGTATACGTGAACGCGCCCGCAATTCGTCGTACTGCAAAGGCTATAATGTGGGAGATTATACCGGATACGTATGGCCGACAACTACTCCCGATATTCCCGAATGTACGGCTTCAGGACAAAACCTTCTGCAAGCGATCTGGGATGAGCGCAGGATTGAGTTGGCTACCGAAGGGTATCGGGGATGGGACTTGATTCGTACGGGGCGATTAGTAGATCGCGTCGAAAGGGTAAAAGATTTCCAACGCGACCCAGGCAATCCGCTATTCCTGGAAACAGGAACAGGTGATTCGCAACAGGAACGGGAAAGCAGCCGTGAACTCAGAGTGGCCGGCATACGCGCCAATATTTTGAGAAGCAGCCTGAACTCGCTTAATGCGGGCGACTATATCAACATCATACCGGTGATGCCTCTTCCCGATACGGAAGTCACTTACTGGAACCTGACTCCCAATCCTTATTAATTCACTATTATCCATATTCATAAAATTACAGGAAAGATGAAAACCAATCATAGACAAATGTATACTCCACTGTGGAGCTTGCTATGCCTGATTATGCTGACATTCATGTCGTGCAATGATAAGGAATGGTCGGAAAATTATGATATTGAATGGCCGGTAACGACCATCGAGAGTGTGCAGCCGCTCTCGGCTCCTGTGGAAAGTATTCTCACGGTCACAGGTACAAACCTTGATTTCACGTACATCTTCCGTATAGGTTCATTTGAGTGTGTCGTGCTTGAGAAAACGGCTACGCAGCTAAAAGTCCAAGTACCTGCATCCGTCACGGAGACGAGTACCGTTTCTGTGTATAATCTGTACAGGAGGAATTTTGAATTTTCAGAAAAATTTACCCCGATACCGTCTGAATAACGGATCAAATTTTATTACTTTGTGCACCACTCCGGTTTCTTGTATCCCGAAGTGGTGTACACATATTTAATTCTATTAAAATTATCGCGTATGAAAACACCTCTTTCACTTATTGTATTGTTATTTGTGATAAGTTTGGCTTGCACGTTCCGTGTTTCGGGACAGGCGCCGGCCAACCCGCAAGCTACTCCCGAAGCTAAGGCTTTGTTTACGCGCTTACTTGCCTTGCAAGATAAAGGCGTCATGTACGGACATCAGGACGACCTTATGTATGGAACTACCTGGTGGTATGAAAAGGACCGCTCGGACGTGAAAGAGGCTACGGGCGATTATCCCGGCGTCGTTGGTTTTGAGCTTGGAGAAATCGAGACGGGAAGGGAAAGGAGCCTCGACTCCGTTTCCTTCGTGCAGATTACGGAGCAAGTGAAGTTCTTCCACAATCTTAATGGCGTCATTACGATAAGTTGGCATTGTATCAACCCTATCACTTCGCAACTGCCGGGTGTCAAGACGGCTAACGGGCCGGGCTCTGCCTGGGATGTGCCCAAACGCGACGACCCTGTGAAGAACCGAGGTGAAGTGAAGTCTATCCTGCCCGGAGGCGGGAACCATGCTATGTTTAACAAATGGTTGACGATACTTGCCGACTACTTCCTGACGTGGAAGGATGAAAACGGGAAGTTAATTCCCTTCCTTTTCCGTCCCTATCACGAACACTCAGGGGATTTCTTCTGGTGGGGAAATACGCGCTGTACGCCGCAGGAATACGCCGACTTATGGCGTTATACCGTCAATTTCATGCGCAACAAAGGGCTGCATAACATACTATACATATATAATACGGACAAAGTCTATTCGGCAGAGGAATTTCTCTCCGGCTATCCGGGAGACGAATACGCCGACATGCTGGCTATCGACTGGTATGGTTCCGGGCCTGAATTCAACGAGGTTGTGGATAAGGCGTTGAACTTTGTGTCGGCAACGGCGCAGCAAAAACATAAACTTGCCGCCCTGAGCGAATGTGGAAATACAAGTTGGGATATGGTGAACATCATGAAAAAATACAAGCTGTCTTACTTCCTCACCTGGCGCAACGCCTACCAGCCTAACCCGGCTATGAGATGGCGTATGCCTAACGACAACCTGAATTGGATGTATCACGATCCGCATACATTGTTCCTGCGAGATATTCAATAAATAGTCCATACATACTTTCTTAAAAAATTATTCGTATGAAAGCACATCAATTTTTGTTTCCTCTCGTAGGTATCTTAAGCGCTTACGTGATGTTCTCCTGCAGTTCACCCAAAGGCGACGGGCAGGATTATTATACGCGGGGAATAGGCGTTTACCCTGGCGATCCGGCAGAGGATTTCGCTCCGGAGCTCGTGGTTGACAATAGCTACCGGAATATAGCTAAGCTGAGGAGCGCCTACCACTCTTCAAGCTATGACTACAACCTGACGGCGCAGCTCGTTACCGACGGTATCCTGTCCGAAAACTTGCCGGCTACCATCAACGTCTCTACGCAAAACGGAGACCTTCTCAAAAACGAACGCGAGTGGCTGTTCGACGGTAAAAGCGATTCGAGATACCGTGTGCAGGGCAATGACGTCTTCCTGCAACTCGCAATGAACAATATGGATGTCCGGGCCGACAAAATCGTCCTCCGGGGCAGCGTTACTTACGACGAAAACATGCCGAGGGGCTATGAAGTCGCAGCCTACGGCTCCAACGACGGCGTCGAGTGGAATCTAATCGGACAGGAGAAGGGGGCTGGGCGTATCGGAACGGAACCGCAGCGTTTCCGTGGATTCGGAGGCTTCAGGTTACCGCCCGTCGATCCTGACGCACCCAAACCTTCCTTTACCTTCAGCTTCTCGCCTCCTGAACCGTCGACGAACATAAACCAGGAGTTTGCGCTCGACCATACGGCTGACTATTCTTATTACAAAATCGCCCTCAAGATGCCGTCGGCTAAAGAATGGGCCTTCAGCGACTGGGATTTCTATAAAGGCGACGAACTGCTGCTTATCACGCCCTCAAGCTATTTTGAAAGCGCATGGGAAAGTGCCGGAACGGGTGAAGAATGGGTTTATGTGGACTTCGGCGCGCCGGCTTCCTTCGATAAAGTCAACCTGCACTGGCTCAACAAGGCTACGGAGGGCGCCATACAGGTGTCGACGGATGCCGTGTCGTGGAACGATGTCGCCGCACTGCCGGGAGGTAGCGATAAAACGGACGACGTAACTCTCGACAAAACGGAGAACGGACGATATGTAAGAGTCCTGATGAAACAGCCTGAAAACAATAGCCGCTACATCCTCAGCGAACTCGAAGTATGGGGAAAGGGCGGCCTAACGCCGCGCCCGCAGAAAACCCTCGCTCCCGATGGAAACAGGCTGACGCTTAGCGGTGGCGGTTGGATGCTGCAAAGGGCTTCCGAAGTGAACGCCTCAGGCGAAGACATATCGCGCACAGGCTTTGCTCACGACAATTGGATCTTCGCAACCGTGCCGGGTACGGTGCTCACAAGCTACATGAGAATCGGTGCGCTGCCGGACCCTAACTATGCCGACAACCAACTCCAGGTCTCCGAATCGTTCTTCAACTCCGATTTCTGGTATCGAAACGAGTTTTCGCTGCCGCAGGGATTCGGCGGAGGAAGGATTTTCCTTAATTTCGACGGAATAAACTGGAAAGCCAACGTCTATGTCAACGGACGGAAGGCGGGACGCATTGAGGGCGCCTTTATGAGAGGCAAATTCGACGTTACCGACCTTGTCAGCCCCGGCAAGGACAACGCCATCGCCGTGGAACTGATCAAAAACGCTCACGTCGGCGCCATAAAAGAACAGACTGCCATCAGCACAGACCAGAACGGCGGCATACTCGGTGCGGATAATCCTACCTTCCACGCTTCTGTCGGCTGGGACTGGATACCTACCATACGCGGCCGAAACGCCGGTATCTGGAATGATGTCTTCATCACTCACACAGGCGCCGTTACAATAGAAGATCCTTTTATCCGCGCCGAACTGCCGCTGCCTGATACAACGTCGTCGACTTTGTTTGTCGAAGTCGCTCTCCGAAATCATACCGACGGAGCCGTCACCGGAATCCTCAAGGGCTTATACGGCGATGCGGCCTTCGAGCAGGAGGTATCCCTCAATGCATCGGAAACAAAGATTGTAAAACTTAGTCCCCTCACCACGCCCGCGCTCAATATCCGCAACCCCAAGCTCTGGTGGCCCAAAGGATACGGCGAACCTTACCTCTACGACGTCAAGCTTAGCTTCGACATCGCCGGAAAAGCTTCCGACCAAACGGCCTTCAAGTCCGGTATCCGGCAAATGTCCTTCAACGAAGATAACAACACGCTCACCATGTTCGTCAACGGACGGCGTTTCATAGGATTCGGCGGCAACTGGGGATTCGGGGAATCCAACCTCAACTATCGGGGACGTGAGTATGACATCGCCGTCGCTTATCACGCAGACATGAATTTCACCATGATACGCAACTGGGTCGGGCAGATCGGAGACGAAGAATTTTACGAGGCCTGCGACCGCCACGGCGTAATGGTCTGGCAGGACTTCTGGCTGGCTAATCCCGTAGACGGCCCCAATCCTTACGACGACGACCTCTTTATCGCCAACGCCGAAGACTACGTCAAGCGCATACGCAACCACCCGTCAATCGGCATTTACGTAGGACGCAACGAGGGCAATCCGCCACAGGCGCTCGACGACGCAATCCGCCGCATCATACCCGACAACCATCCGGGCATCCACTACATATCCAACTCCGCCATGGGTGTCGTCAGCGGAGGCGGCCCATACAGAGCCTTGCCGCCGAGGGATTATTTCCTTCTCTACGGCAACGACAAGTTCCACAGCGAACGCGGAATGCCTAACGTGATGAACTACGAAAGCCTCGTCCAAACCTTCTCGCCCCAAGCCCTGTGGCCGCAAAACAGCCAGTATGGATTGCACGACTACACGCTGGCCAGCGCACAATCCGCCGCCTCGTTCAATGCCATGATCGAAACGGCCTTCGGACAACCCGCTGACGCCAAGCAGTTCGCAGAATGGGCCCAATGGATCAATTACAACGGATACCGCGCCATATTCGAAGGCCGTAGCGAGTACCGCCGAGGCATGCAGCTATGGATGAGCCACCCCGCATGGCCGTCGATGGTGTGGCAGACTTACGACTACTACTTCGACCCGACAGGAGCGTATTTCGGCTGCAAAAAAGCTTCGGAACCGATCCATATACAATGGAACCCGGTCTACGACTACAAAAAACAGGACTTTATCGAAGTCGTAAACTATCACGCCCTCGACCGCACCGCGCTAACCGCCTCGGCCCAACTGATCAATCAGGATGGCTCCGTCCAGTGGAAAAAAGACACCGTGCTCGACGTCCGTGAAGACGCCACCGTGAAAGCCTTCAACCTGGAGTTCCCCGAAACGCTCTCGGACACTTACTTCATCAAGCTGACGCTAACCGAAAACGGACAGGTTATATCCGACAATTTCTACGTCCGGGGCAAGGAAGACGGCAACTACCGCTCGCTCCTCCAACTCCCCAAAGTAAACCTCGACGCATCCACCTCCGTATCCAAAACGGGCGAAGAATGGTTGCTGAAGACAACGCTGAAGAACAACACCGC
>JAIRZN010000014.1 GCA_031267205.1 Tannerellaceae bacterium
TTAGCGTATGCTTACGCTTTACAGTAATGTCTTTCCCTTTTCGGTAGTAAAATATTTCTGGAGGGGGCTTGACGGCTTTGTGGGAATACGCATGGCCAGAAGTCCTTCTTCCAACAGAGGCCTGATGATGTTTTGACGGAAGCGTGTGCGGTTTGACTGTTTGACCATCTTCATCATGTCCTGTATAGGTAGCGGTTTAATGCAAGCTTCCAGGATGCTTTCCGCCTTGTCTACGTATGAGATGTCGATAGACGGACATGCTTCCGACAGGCGGGATGCATAGGTCCATTCCATCTTTGTTTTTTCAGTAGGAAAAGAAGGTGTATAGAGCGGCGCCGCCGTAGCGGAAGAAAGCAGGTTGAGGTCATCAAGTCCTTCTTCGTTTCCATAAGATAGGGAAAACACGAATTTTTCTGCATTCTGTATTTCCACTCCTATTTCATAGCTTTTGTCGTAAAAAGGAGCGTACTTTAGAATATTATTTTTACCCGAACCGAGATCATCAATCCATCCCATTTCCTGAAAGACTTTGCATATAAGAGGGTTTCTCCTCTGTATATCGAGGGAGGCGAATGTTTTATTTTCTTCACGGGAGGTATGCATACCGTTTTCCGTAACCACTTTGTCTGAGAAGATGAGCAGCCGACAGGGGTATTTATGGGTGTATTCCCTGTGTACAAGTATATTGGTAATGATTTCGCAAAACAGTTTGTCACGTACGTTAACCGACATTGCTTGCTTGTTCAGAACCCTTTTAGGCAGGTTGCGATGTACGAATTTCATAAGACGGGTATATGCGTCCGTAAGGTTTGAGAAGATAATATCCCTGTCGTCGTAGCGGCTTTCCGGGTAAGTGGAGGCGAGCTGATAGAATTTATCATAACTTATTTTCCGGTAAATAGCATCCGTGCGGTATGTGACGGGGCAGTAGTTCTGTATCGTTTCCTCTTTTCCGAACAGAAGGACGGCGGCAAGCACAAACCCCTCTTTACTGCTTATCGGGTCTTTGCGCCAAAATCCATTTGTGTGCAATAGTTCCTCGTTGGTAAGGCTTAGCCAGGGATGAGAGGGATTGTGGGCTGCAATGCGTTCGCGCATTAGACGAAAAGCCATTTCGTCTAATTCCGACATCCTAAGGAATGGGCAGACGATATTCTCCGATGATTCGTTGCGTTTTCTCAGGTAAAGGTTTTCAACCAGATTGTAACTGTACGTAATATCGCATACTTCGCAGCCCATCCTGTCGTACACTTTGTTTTTGTAACGGTGGACTTCGCCGCTTTTGGGAACGGATATATAGAATAATTTTTTCCCTCCGACGTCTACTATATCCGGTACAATTGTACAGACAGGCGAAAATTCTTCCTCCATGGCGTTGGCAAACTTTTTAAGCATATTGTCGATAAAGAGCTCCGCCACGCCAACGATTTTTCCGAAGTCATGAACTCCTACAACTACGCAGCCTCCTTCTTTATTAAGAAAAGAACAAACGGACTGGAACACTGAATCGGTTAATTCAGTAGTGCATTTACTAAAATCAACAAAGGGGCTTTCACCTCTACTAATAATTTGTTTTAATTCCTTCACATCCATAACAATAATCCTTCTGAATCCACTTTATGTCGGGTTCTCGCAACCGAAACAATATTTTGTTAAGAGATTAGCGCTTAAAGGTACAAAGATTTTTCAAAAAACATGCGTCAACGAAAAAACGTGACCTATAGTGCCTTTCTCTGTTACTTGGTTTTTTTGCGCCAGGGCTTGTCTTTATTTCCATCACGTTTGTCGAAACGGTCATAGAAATGGACATTTGGTGCGCTATGTTCGTGTTTGTTCCTGCGGTTTATCTTTTCGCTTTTTTCGCCCTTTTTGCCCTGCGCCGGTTCTACCGATATACGGCGTCCTTCCACTTCAAAACCGTTCATCCGGTTCATCACGCGCGTTGCTTCCTTTTCATCCACCTCAAAGAAGGAAAAACTGTCACGCAGGTCGATCTTACCAATACGCACTTTGCCCGGTACGCATTTGTTGACCAATTCGATTAGCTGGTTAGGATACAATCCGTCCGTCTTGCCGAAATTAATGAAGAATCGGAAGAAACCGGCATCCGGCGTTCGTGAATTATTACGTTCACCCGTTGTCCGCTTGACTTTTTCCGTGTATTCGTCGGCCGAGTGTATTTCTCCGGCTTCTTTATAGTAGTCAATCATGCGGTTAAATTCGAGGGATACCATGCGCTTGATAATGTCTTCCTTGTCCAACCATTCCAACTTGCGGAAGATGGATGGCATGAGAGCGGCTATCTCCTCTTCGTCAACCTTCACTTTTTCTACCTGGTCAATCAGGTTAAGGATTTGTTTTTCGCATATATCTTTACCGGCAGGTATTTCTTCTTTTTCAAATTTTTTATTGATAGAGCGTTCTATATCCCGGATCTTGCCTTTTTCTTTTACGTGGCATATAGAGATTGAGATTCCGGTTTTTCCGGCGCGTCCGGTGCGTCCGCTACGGTGGGTGTATGATTCCGTATCGTCGGGCAGGCCATAATTAATAACGTGTGTCAGATCGTCTACATCCAAGCCGCGGGCAGCCACGTCGGTGGCAACCAGCAGTTGCAGGTTTTTGATACGGAATTTCTGCATAACGTAATCGCGTTGGCTCTGTCCGAGTTCTCCGTGCAGTGAATCGGCGTTATAGCCGTCCTGTATCAGTTTGTCGGCTATCTCTTGCGTTTCCTTACGTGTACGGCAGAAGATAATGCCGTAGATGTTGGGGTAGTAATCGGCAATACGTTTAAGCGCCAGGTATTTGTCTTGCGCCCTGACCATGTAATATATATGGCGTATGTTTTTGTTACCCTCGTTCTTTTTCCCAATGATAATTTCTTTCGGGTCTTTCATATACTTGCGTGTGATGACCGCTATTTCCTGCGGCATGGTAGCCGAAAAGAGCAGCATATTGCGCGAGGAAGGGATTTCTGCGAGGATGGCGTTGATGCTGTCGGAAAAACCCATATTGAGCATCTCGTCGGCTTCATCGAGGATGACGTTTTTTACAAGTCCGAGATCTACCGTTTTGCGATTCATGAGGTCTAATAAGCGTCCCGGTGTAGCTACCACTACATGTACGCCTCGTTTTAGCGTTTTTATCTGGCTTTCTATGCTTGATCCTCCGTATACAGGCAGTATCTTCAGTTGCTCCATGTATTTGGAGTAGTCGTTTAAGTCATCGGCAATCTGTAAACAAAGCTCGCGGGTGGGACAAAGGATAAGGGTTTGCGGCTGGGCTATGGATACGTCTGTTTTTTGCAGGACAGGAAGCCCAAAAGCTGCCGTTTTTCCCGTACCTGTCTGCGCAAGGGCTATTACGTCGTTGTCTTCGCCTAACAGTAAAGGGATCACTTCCTCCTGTACCGGCATGGGTGATTCAAAACCCATTTCCCGGATTGCTTTGATAATCGGCAAGGCAACCCCTAATTCTTCAAATGTTTTCAATGTAGTTTGTATATGTGTAAAATATTTTGAGGCGCAAAGGTAGGTAATTTATTCGGGATCAATTTAGAAAAGTAATATATCTTTTAATTTTTCACGTTGTTTGTCCGTTAATTGCATTTCTTTGTCGAGGTATTGGGGTATTGAACCGTATTCCTTTTTAATTTTCCGGAATACTACATCGAGGAATGTTTCGTCGGCCGAAAGAATAACTGTAAGCGCTTCTTGGATGTCGGTATCCATACCTTTAACCAAATCGGCATAGCGCCGGATGTCAAGATAGTCGTTTGTCGCCATGTAATCCCTGAAGATGGTTTCTTCGGGCACGTCCAGGGCGGCAAGCAACAGGGCGGCAAGGATGCCGGAACGGTCTTTGCCCATAGAACAGTTAAAGAGGATAGGGTAGTTGTCTTCGTCCAGAAAGAGGTTGAGGGCTTTGGCGAATGCCTGTCTGCTTGCCGTGAGATACTGAAGGTACAGATCCTGCATGAAGAGCGAGCCGTCGCCTTTACGCACCTTACCTTCCATGATGCGGCTGAAGATATCGTTTGTATCCGAAGTAACGGGTAAGTTAATCACTTTGGCTTTAGGATAATTTACCGGCATGTCCCTAACTTCCTGTTCAGAGCGAAGATCGATGATTGTTTTGATCTTTAGCCTGTCCAATCGCGACATGTCCCTGTCGCTCATCCGGCTTATCGCCCCCGAACGGAACACCTTGCCCCAGCGGGTGGATCTCCCCCGGAAAGAAATATAACCTCCCATATCGCGGAAGTTCTGTACACTGTCCATGGTCAGCAGGCGCGAGGCTACGATTTGCTCATACGTGTTGTCGAACGAAAGACTGAAGTACTTACGCGAGATATTGTCGTTTGTGATATACGTCATCACTCCTTCGCGAATGTCGGCATAGCCGGCGGGCAGGGATTGAAGCATGTCGGGATTGTCGGACACAACGAGCCTCATCTGTCCGTTCATTTGCGGAGTTGTCTCCCATTTGATAATATAGTTGCCTATCCCGTCGCGCTGGCATAACGAATAAATCTCAGGCGTCTGGGAGGCACACCCGGTCAGGGAAAAAATAACTGTTGATATGGCACATACCTTTGTAATCATAGCGTATTTACTGAGAAGCAGGACAAAACTAATGCAATCCTGTGTCTATTGTCCTATTGTTATTGTTAATGATATTTAAGACTGAAGTTCGTATGAATCGGCAAAATCCTTGGGTATATAGTTCGTGTTACTCAGACAGGATGCTATGGCAAGGTCTATACCGCAATGGATAATCTTAGCCCATACTTCCTCGCGGATTGCAGACAGATTGGCGCTACCTATCCCGTATTTCAGCAATCCGTAAATGATGCCGGCATTGAAGTTATCGCCTGCGCCGATGGTACTTACGGGGGTGATAGAGGGTACTTTGAATCCGGAGGACAGGGTGTCGGAGAATAGCGCGACCTCGCCCGCTCCCTGCGTCCCTATGAAGCGGGGACAGTAGAATCTGATGTGCTCATTGTAAATGCGCTCCATATCGCGGATCCCGTACAGGTTAAAAAAGTCTTCATCCGAACCGCGTATGATGTCGGCATACTCGAAATTCTCAATAATCGTTGGCCGCAGCTTGACGACTTCATGAGCGTGGGCGCTGCGGAAGTTGAGGTCGTAATAAATAATCGCTTTTCGTTCGCGAGCGTACTTGAGCAGTTCCTGTATCTGCTCCCTAAGCGCAGGGTTGAGCGCATAATAGGATCCGAAAATAAAAATATCGTCTTCTTCTATCTTTGGTAAGGGAACTTCCAGCCGCTGGTTGGGATAGTCTTTGTAAAAAATATATCCGGCGTCGTTATTCTCGTCCAGGAATGCCAGGGATACGGGGCTTTTCCCGTCCGGGAAACGGTCGACATAGCTGGTGGGTATGTTGTTCTCTTCCATAAAGCGGCGTATGATTTCGCCTACCTTGTCATTGCCTAATTCGCTGATAAAAACCAACGGGACGCCGAGCCTACCCAAAGAAACGAACCCGTTGAACACGGAACCTCCCGGCATGGCTATTTGTGGTTGGTCGTTCTTAAACAAAATATCCAGAATGGTTTCGCCTACTCCTATGACTTTTCTCATGACTTACTCCTGTTCCTTACTCTGTTCCCGGCTTTTTGAACCAAGGTAGCCACCGTGGTGGCGCCGTGCATAATCCTTACAACCGAATTGTATTTGTTTCATTGTGTTTACAACCAGGATGTCGCCGATAACCGTCATTACGGTCGTGGAAGTGGTCGGCGTCAGCCCCAGTATGCAAACTTCTTTGGGCGCTCCCGTAAGCAGGCATACAGTCGCTTCTTTTGCCATATCGCTGTCAGGGTTGCCTGTTATGACAATAAACTTCATATCGGGAACAAGTCCGCGCGTCAGGCTTATAAGTTCGAGCAGTTCCCGCGTCTTGCCCGAATTGGAGACTAAAAGCATGATGTCGTTATCGCGGACGATGCCCAGGTCGCCATGTTGCGCTTCGCTTGGGTGCAGAAAAGAAGCCGGCGTCCCGGTCGAGCTGAACGTAGTCGCCATATTCATGGCAATCTGTCCGGCTTTTCCCATGCCGCTTGTGACCAGTTTGCCGGCTCTTTTATGTACATATTCGATAATCAGCTCAACCGCCCTCTCGTATTCGCGGCTGACCGGAATACGCATTACCGCTTCCGATTCCTGCCTGAGTATCTCTTTTATATCGTCAATGATCATTACCGCACAACGCATTTACCGACTTAGATGTAGTCGCAGATTGCTTTAAAGTAACCGATGGATTCGGCGATGCCTATAAAGGGATCTTTCATATCTTTTTCGTATTCAAGGCTGCATGAGCCGGTGTAGTTCACTTCCCTAAGGGCTTTTACAAAGGCGGGAATGTCTATCTTGCCGCGTCCCATCTCAATGCTGACTCCGGCCTTGGTCGAGTCGGTTACGTCTTTAATATGTACGTCGAATACGCGCGAATGATATTTTTGCAGGTCGGCCACCGGATCGCATCCGTTCCTAAGATCATGACCGATGTCAAGACACATGCCGATGCGCGGATCCAGGTCTTTCGTATGCTCCCATATATCGGTTGCGTCGGGGTAGGTCTCAATATCCGGGCCGTGAAGATGGATGGCATACTTGAAATCGTATTCTTTTACCAATTTGTCTACATAAGGAAGCAACTCGTAGTTAGGTACGCCGACGATAAGCTTGACGCCAACCTTCCGGGCGTATTCAAAGCCATGGTCTATATCGGCTTCGCTCCGCATGTAGATAGGCCCTACTGCATAACCCGTTACGCCGTAGGAGGCGCATTTTTCGTGAAAGGCCTTAATTTGTTCCTCCGTGCTGTCGAGGGGAAGGTGAAAGTCTTTTATGCATAGATACTTCACGTCCAAACGTTTCAGCGTCTTCAGTGTTGTCTCCAGATCAAAGTTTACGAACGTAAAACCGGCCATTCCGAGGAAGAAAGGGTTCGTTTTCTTAGTCGCTTTCTGTGTTACCGCGCCGGGCGACGCTCCGTTGTTGCAGGCTCCGACGCCGAGTAGCATAGCGCCGGCCAGACCTTGTTTAAAAAATGTTCTTCTGCTTGATTTCATGATAAACAAGAATTAAATATATTGTCTTAAAAGTTTAACTTATTCCGAAAAATATGCTTTCACCAAAAAATCACTATATGATTTTCCTTAAAAAAGCATTTTCGTCAAAATCACTATATGATTTTCCTCTGAAAAAGGCAGTTCCGACAAAGATCTCCGTATAATTTTTCACAAACTTACGACATGTCGCCAAAAACATCCCTTATGGTGTGTTAATTATTTGTAACACTCCCTTTTTTACATCCTCTCCGGGACTTCGACTCCGAGCAGCTTCATGCCTGATTTTATTACTTCTGCTACGTTGGACGACAGGAGTAGGCGTAAGTTGCGGCGTTCCGGATTTTCTTCGCGGAGGATGGAGAAGTCGTGATAAAATTGGTTGTATTCCTTCACCAGGTCGTATATGTAGTTAGCAATCAACGCCGGGCTGTATGCTTCGCCGGCTTCGCGCACGATTGCCGGATAGTCGGCGAGCAGTTGAATCAGGCTTTCTTCCTTTTCCGATATGGAAACAGAGGGCGGAACGTAGCACGGCAACGACTGTCCCTGCTCTGTTGCTTTGCGCAAGACGGAACGTATGCGAGCGTATGTGTACTGTATGAAAGAGGCAGTATTACCGTTGAAGTCGATTGACTCGCGCGGGTTAAAGGTCATGTTCTTGCGCGGATCGACTTTCAGTATAAAATATTTGAGCGAGCCTAATCCCACGATTCTTATGATGTTTTCCACCTCGTCGGGATTCATATTGTCTAACTTGCCCAATTCCTGCGATATTTCACGGGCTGTTTGCAGCATTTCGTCAATCAGGTCGTCGGCGTCGACTACGGTTCCCTCGCGGCTTTTCATTTTCCCTTCGGGCAATTCCACCATGCCGTAGGAAAAATGCACCAGACCTTTGCCGAAGGCAAAACCAAGTTTGTCCAGCAGTATGGAAAGCGCCTGAAAATGATAATTCTGCTCGTTTCCCACCACATATATCATCCTGTTGACCGGATAATCGTCGAAGCGCAGCTTGGCGGTGCCTATGTCCTGCGTCATGTAAACAGATGTGCCGTCGGCGCGGAGCAGCAGTTTTTCGTCAAGTTTATCCTTTCGCAGATCGGCCCATACGGATCCGTCGTCGCGACGGTAGAAGACGCCTTCCCTGACGCCGCGCAACACTTCCTCTTTCCCAACCAGATAGGTAGCGGATTCGTAATAGATCTTGTCGAAATCTACGCCCATCTTTTTGTACGTCTCGTTGAATCCGTCATAGACCCAGCCGTTCATGGTTTTCCAGAGAGTGACCACCGCCTCATCGCCCGCTTCCCAACTGCGGAGCATTTCGCGGGCTTGCTGCATAAGCGGCGATTGCGCCTCGGCCTGTTCGCGTGTCAAGCCGCCGGCTTCGAGGTCTTTTAGCTCCTGCTTGTAATGTTTGTCGAACAATACGTAGTACTCGCCGATCAGATGGTCTCCCTTTTTGCCCGACGATTGCGGCGTTTCCCCGTTGCCCCACTTCTGCCACGCCAGCATGGACTTGCAGATATGTATGCCGCGGTCGTTCACTATATTTGTCTTAACAACATTGTAGCCGTTGGCTTTCATTATCTCGGCCAGGCTGAATCCGAGCAGGTTGTTGCGCACGTGACCGAGGTGGAGAGGCTTGTTTGTGTTTGGCGAAGAATACTCTATCATTACGAGCGGGGAGCGCTCCGTTACCGGCGTAGTCCCGTAGCCCTGCGTATGGCTTATTCCGTTCAGCAACTCAACCCAGCAGGAAGGCACCACCGTAAGATTCAAAAAGCCCTTCACGACATTGAAACTGGCCACCGACGGCTCGTAGGACGCAAGGTAGGCGCCTATTTCCAGGGCCGTCTGTTCTGGCGATTTTTTTGAAACTTTGAGGAAGGGAAAGACAACAAGGGTGAGATGTCCTTTAAATTCCTTCTTTGTTTTTTGTAACTGTATTTGCTCCGCCGACGCTTCCCAGCCGTAAAGCGTATGCATCCCTGCAAGAATTGCACCGATAATCTGTTGTTCGATACTCATATTCAGGTAAACTTGATTATGCTGTTTTCCGCAAAGGTAAAAAACTTAACCGCATATCCGCAACGCACATCTTATTACCAGAGGCAAACCTAAATCTTCAATAAATATCATTGGGAAGTGTTCTTCAGCAAAAAATCTTTGCCTTTTGTCAGGTAATATACGGCAGGATTATCCCTATCCGTTGTACTCGTCGGAAACTGTAAGTTTGGATCTTCCCTTAGCGCGGCGGGTAGCCAAAATCCTGCGGCCATTGGCAGTAGACATCCTTGAGCGAAAGCCGTGCTTATTCTTTCTTTTCCTGTTGGAGGGTTGAAATGTTCTTTTCATTTTTATTATATTATATTATTTTTACACTATCTGGCGACAAAGATAAATTCTTTTTTTCAAAAAACAATACCTGACCGTAAATATAACAGGGCAGTTATTTGGCGAGGCGGAGGAGTTCGTCTATTATTTGCGGGTCGTAGCCCATTTCGCGGGCTTTGAGGAAGTCGGCGGCGGCTGTCTGGCGTTCGTAGAGGGCGAGTTTTATCTTACCGCGCAGCACGTAGAGGGCGGCATCGGCGTCGGATTCAAAGAATACCTTGTTGACGTCGTTCAGTGCGCGTCCGTTTCTACCCATCAGGAAATACAGATCGGCTCGTCCTTTGTAGAGCTGCCATTCGCGGGGGAGTTTGTCTATCAGGTATGTGTATATACGCTCGCTTTCGTTGTAGTTACCCCTTGTCTTTTCCAATATGGCGTGCCCTAAGCGGCCGTA
>JAIRZN010000017.1 GCA_031267205.1 Tannerellaceae bacterium
CTTATGTTATTTATGCGGTTCCATTGATGGGGACTTTTTGTGGTGGGGATTTTTAGTAGGCCTGTTTCGTCTTTTCCATCTATGGAGATTGATATTGCAGCTTCGACGGCCGCCGAGTAAAAGAAGTCGATACTGTATATGCCGGATTCTTTCACGTCAACAGTGTAGTTCAGCCATTCTCCGGGGTCTGTCCAGCCGACGTACAGGGCGCCTATTGAATCAGGGTCGACTATATTCTCCGGCGTGAAGTCCAACTGTTTGGTGTAGGATATGTCTACTCCCTCTTTCACCCTGAATCCATTTAAGTAAGAACCGTCTATCGGATTGAGCTTGCCGCTTCCTTCGTTTGTTTCAGACGTGTCGTGATAGGCAACTCCCTGACCGCCTGTATCATAATATGCACATATTATTTTTCCCGGTATGACTTGCGGAGCCGCTGCAACACGTTCGTCTCCAAACGGCGAACCTTTATATTTTCCACCTGCCGAGCCTGCGTTCTGTCCGTACAGATGTGTCGTAACAAATACACATATAATTAACGCCCCTGTGATTCCGTTCAAAAGTTGTCTTTGTCTCATAATATTATTTGTTATATAGTTATCTTCTTTTCTTCGGCAAGCATCATCAGCAGAAAGGCTTGCGCTTCGGTAGATGTACCCGGCGCGTTGAAGTATGGCGAACCGGCAGCGCCCTGCACGTAGCCGTACTCGTCGACTTTCGATAAGGCCCCGTCCTTCATCTTCCCGGCCGCTTCGAGATAGACTTTATCTATCGCGCCGGTTCTCACCGATTTATATATAGCGAAGGCTGCCATCTGCGAGAGGTTCGTTTCGACATAGGATTGCGTATCGTCAACAATATCATGGAACAAACCGTCAGTACGCATATTACTTATCAAACCGTCGAGCAACTCCGTAAGGTAGGAGGCCACCTCTTTCCTGTACCCGTCCATGTCGGCCGGAAGCAGTTCATATATTATTGCAAACGCCGCCGCCGCCCAACCGTTTCCACCACCCCAGCATTTATCGGAAAGGAAGCGGTCTTCGTCGTCACTCCAGCGATGCGAGTACAGACGCTTCGCCGGTTGCAGGAGGCGCGCCCTGTATCCGCGCAACTGCTTCATACATTCGTCGTAGTCCTTATATGCTGCCAAAAAGGGAGGCAGCATATATATTGAATCGCTCCATAACTGTTTACTGTCATTCAGGTGGTAGACTGCGCCGGCGCTATCACGCGGGGCTTTGTTCTTGCAGTAGTCATACAGCCTGTCCGCGGCTATCTTATATTTTGCCTCGCCGAAAATCTCGTATGCTTTCAGTATACCATAGCCCGAAGCGACAGGGTCGGTCACATTGTGATCCGAACCGAGCATACAAGTGCGCCCGTCGCGCGACTGCCTCAAAATAGCCTCGTTAACCATCAGTCGCAGCATCTCATAGTCTTCACACTCAATCATCGCCTGTATTGCCGAGCCTTGTTCCCATGAGGCACGCTGCATTGCCAGCATCGCGTTGCGCGCCTTGGATATTAATGTGTCGTATTCCCCGCCTCGCCCTGCGTCAGCCGCGCACATCGTCAGTCCTCCCATGGCAACTATCGGAGTTGCAATTGAGATACTGCGGATAAAACTGCGCCTGCCTAACATAATTGATGTTAAAGGATTGATTACCGACCGATCGCCGGCATGCTTTTTTACTAAAACCCTCCCGACATACCTGGATATACAACACCTGTTAGTATAGCAAGGAGGCTATCGCCTTTGTATATCTCTGCCTTACATTCTCCCATTGAATATAAAGGCTTGTTGAATGAGTAGTCTTCATCCGACGGGTAAACGTCGATACCTACGGGATGGCCTGCGCCGTCAAGCTCGAAGTCAAAGATTGGGAAATCAGGCGGGTCGCTTATATCGTCGGCAGTCAACCGGAGGATTCCGTCTTTTGCTGCCGGGTAAAGAACACGCGCCAAGGTTTCGGTATCTTCGATGTTCAGGATCATGTATGAGCCGTAATTATTGCTGCCGTTTCCGCCTACGCCGCCTACTACCTGGCTTGCCACCGCGAGCGTCGGTATAGGCGTAACAGGTATATCGGGGATTCCGGGAACATCCGGTTTGTCATCCTTTTTGCCCGTGGAGAAGCCGGGGGAGCGTCGCGAGTAAATACGCTCGTACTGCTCGATATATCCGTTGATAAATGTTATGATGGAAGAGTACGGATTATCGGCGTCGGGCCTTCCTGACATATTACCGGCTGCGTAGAACGAGTTGACGGCATCGGTAAACAGTTTAAATGATTTGTCGACAATAGGCCGGATTTCAGCCATCGTACCCTGTTCGCCGGACGCCTCGATGTTTTGAGTGCGTTCTGCATACACATTCTTAAATTCTTCGTTGAGTTCTTCCAGTTTTTCAACGGCGTCGGTCAAGCCAAGCGTGGTGATAGCCGCTTCATAACGCGGTTTCCTGAAATCCTCAATCATATTGTGGAGTAGGGCGCTAACTTCGGTCATCGCAGCATTTGCGGCCGATTTGTAGTTATCATTAACCTCCGTGAGTTTAACGGCAGCCTCCTTCTTCTTGTCATCGAAGTTGTAGAGAGCTGCCTCAATACTTCGTCGGACAAACATGAACACCGCGCCGCGCCGCTGATGTATTTCATTGATATACTTGGTCTCAATAGCCTTCGCGCTTCTCTTATATATATCATCTTCCCTGATATAGTAAGTGTGGAAAGGCGTCCATAGCGCAGCGATTTCGCTTATGTCCTTAATGCGTTTGACTACAAACCCATCAATATTCTGGAAAAAATCATAGTGCTCATTGTTTCTGAGCCTTGATAATAGTACGAGATAAGCTTTAATAATCTTCATAATATATTAAATTACAAATTATAAATTTAGGTTACGAATTATTTTATGCTGCAAATATAACGCTTTTTTTTGAAATGCAAGTTTTTCATACAAAAAAATGAATTTTTTTTCGGGAATATCTCAATTTATACGCAACAGTATCAAAATTTCTACGGGAATCTTTTGTGAATACGATGGATAGTCAAAATTTCACCGTGAGTTTTATGCGCAAACTACATATGCCACCCAAAAATGCGGGGTATATATATATTAATGTACGCGAGGACCAAAAATATCTTCGTGAATATTCCATATTTATCGGAAATTATAAAAAATACCCCGGCATGTTCATGTATTTGCAATAATATATCAAAATCTCTCCGGGATATTTGTGTGTAAAATATGAATAGTCAAAATTTTTCCGTGAATATTATGCGTTAAATATCAATTATCAAAAATGTTTCTGTATATCACGACATAAACGTATACTTGTCGGGAAAATCTACGGCGATATTCTGTATTTGATATTAATTACCAAAAAACATGCGGGATATTTTTGTATAAGATACAAATGGCGAATATTTTCTCCGGTATGTTTCCGTATATTATCGGGAAGGTTAAAAAGTTCCCCGAATATTCCTGTATATACTCCGAATCAGTCAAAAATTCTACGAGCATATTCTGTATATGCTCGGAATGTCTCGAATTTTCTTCGGGAAGGTTTTGTATATTATATTATTGTTAATATTGTTCACATTGGAGGTTCTGTATATTATCGGATTGTTAATATTATTCACATTGACGCTTCTGTATATACTTGGAACGTCTCTAATTTCTTTCGGGACGGTTTTGTATATTATACGAATCTTAATTTTGTTTGCATTGGAGGTTTCGTATATACTCGGAATGCCTTTTATTTCCTTCGGGAAGGTTTCGTATGTGCTTGGAATGATTGAAATGTTCATCAGGATGCTTCTGTATGTTATCGGAATGATGGAATGTTTGTCGGGAAGTTTTTGTATATGCGCGGAATTATTCCCGGCTTTGTCGGGATGTGTTTGTATGTTCTTGTCATGGTTTAAAAGTTTGTCGGGATGTGTTTGTATGTGTTTGTCATGGTTTAAAAGTTTGTCGGGGTTGTCTTGTGTCTTGTTTTTGTTGTTGCTGTTGATGTATTATACTTTGTGTAAATAAATAGAGCCTCTGCGGTTTATTACGGAGGCTCTATTGTTGTTGTTTGTAGTGTATGGGCGGATTACGCCGTAGATAAATTCAGATTACAGACTCTCAAATCAGGATGTTACGAGCGTACTGAACGCATGTGCGTACTTCCCTGACGGAATCCGACCATGGTTTTATGTCGTACTCAAGTTCTATGTCGGCGTAGATTGGGTACTTTTCTTCTTTGAGCGTCAGCAGGATTTCGGCCAGGTTGGTTTCTCCTTGTCCCCATACCTGGTTGCTGTTCGGGCTTTCGGCTGTCGGGCCTGTCTTATCCTTGATGTGGATGCTGAATATCTTGTCATGATATTTCTTTATCATATCCACAGGGTTTTTGCCTGTTGATCCGAAGTAGTGACCGATGTCGAAGTTGAAGCGGACGGCGTCGGAGACAGCGATAAACGGGTCGTAGCTGAAGTTGGGATCTTCGCCAAACTGCATGTGGTTGTGGAAGATGGCGTACATGCCGTGTTTCTCGGCGATGGGGGCCATGTTCTTGACGGCTTCTTCTCCTATCTCATCTGATACGCCTTTTGCGCCCATCGCTTTGGTTACTTTATATGCGTAATCTATCAGCTCTGCGTCCCATGAGCCTGGTGAGAACTTCACGATATGCGCGTCGATGCCGGCATCGTCGAGTAGTTTCTTAGCAGAGGCCACCTTGCTGATGTCAAGCGATAGTCGCCAGCCACGGACGTCTTCGTTGTACTTGCTGATGGCGTCTTTTATCTCCTGCGGAATCTCCATTACTGGCCGCGGGCCTTGTGGCGGAGACGGCGTCTGCGGCGGAGCGACGGGCGGCTGCTGTTCCATAAGCTTGCGTATCAAGTCCCACGTCGGATTCTTAGGCGCTCCAAGAAATTCCTCCAACGGTTCGCACATTAGCTCGATTGAGTTGATACCGGCTTCGCGACAGTACCTGACAACATCTTCAAGTCCGCTCGGCTGGTCGCGCCAACTGTACGTGATAGCTCCTATCTGCACGCCTGAGAATTTACTGCCCTGATTGGCCGTAGGTGCGACGGATTGAGCGGTCGGGCCGCTGCACGAGCTTAGTCCGGACGGGAGCATAGATACTCCTGCTATTGCGGCCGATGTTCCGAGGAAGGCGCGCCGCGTCTGAAATGAATTTAACTTACTTTCCATTGTATATATATAATGTATAATCGGTGAGCGGTTAAAGTTTCCAGCCGTTACGATACTCGTAATGGAAGTAGTCGTTAGCTTCCGGCAGGTTAGTAATCTTCATGCTCGCTGCGTCGTACTCAAGCGTGCTGTTAATCTGCTGCGAAACGACGGCGATGTTGGTCAGTAACATTATCTCGGTCAGTTTCGATGCTACGGCGAAGTCATTGTTGGCCTTACGACCTTCCTTGATGGCCTCGATGAAGTCCACGTATATGCTCTTCGGGCGCGGCAGCGTTGCTGCGGGAGGCGTGAATCCGGGATCGTTGGGCACGAGTTCGGGCAGGGCTCCATGTGTGCCGTGCATAATCATCCCCTTGTCGCCGATGTAGAGACATTCCCTCAACGAACGGCCCGATTCAAGTCCGTCAGGACGTAATGGCTTGATACCGCCGTCGCTCCATGTCACCTTAACCGGCGGCATACTACCGCGAGCGGCGAAATCGTACTCTACATACTCGGATTGCGGCAGGTAGACGTCGTTGAACGGCGTCGTGGTAGCCTGTATCTTAGTAGGCAGGCCCAGGTCGAGCGCGAGGATAGGAGCGTCAAACGTATGAGCGCCCATGTCGCCCATTGCGCCCGTTCCGTAGTCCCACAAACCTCTCCAGGCGAAGTGCAGCATCTCCGGGTTGTACGGCTTTTGCGGAGCCGGGCCGAGCCAGAGGTCGTATTTAAGGTTGGAAGGAACCGGCTTTTCTTCGGGACGCGGGAAGTATCCCTGACGCCACATCGGGCGGTTCGACCACATATGTACTTCACGCACATTGCCTATCACGCCGGCGCGTATCCACTCTATGGTCTGCATCGTACCTTCGATGTTATGCCCCTGGTTGCCCATTTGCGTCACAAGGCCCTTACTCGCGGCCAGGTTGCTCAGGAAACGTACCTCGTGAATAGTCTTGGCCATCGGTTTTTCCACAAATACATGCTTACCGGCATTCATTGCGTAAGAGGCGATTACGGCGTGCGTATGGTCGGGGGTGCCGATGAGCACGGCGTCAATTTCCTTTTCCTTGTCGATCATCTCGCGGAAATCGTGATACTTCTTCGCCTTAGGATAGCCCGCCAGGATATGGCCGGCATAGTCATGGTCTACATCACAGATAGCGTAGATGTTAGCGTGCTTGAAGCTTCCACTGCCGGCATCGCCCATCTGCATCGGCGAATCGCTATTGGCAACCGCGCCGGCAGCGCCCTGTCCTCCGCCCTGAGGTCTTCCTCCACCCGGAAAGCCCTGACGCTGCGGACGGATGCCTGCGTATGGCTGCATAAGGTAGCCTTGCATGTTCATAACGCGCTTTATGGGCACGTCAGGCGTCGCGATGTTCTGTATATCGCCGCCGCCCTGGCTGCCGACGCCGATGCCTGCAAGGTTGACCATGTCGCTCGGCGCGGTATATCCCACTCCTCCCATGACATGGCGAGGTACAATCATAAAGCCTGCCGCAGCAGCCATTGTACCGATAAAATTCCTGCGGGAAAGGTCGAATTGATTACTGTTGTTTGTGTTCTCTTTCATATAGTCGAATAATTAATTGGTTTATTCGACAAATGTAGTAAACAATAGATTGCACGGCAAAATTTATAGAGCTTTTATTCGCAAAGAAGATGTTTTTAGCGTATGTTTGCAAACAATATTTAAACGTATCAATGATGAAGTACACTATTGCGATTATTTTTTTCCTGTCGTTCGCATGTTTAACCAAGGCTCAGACCGACGATACATACGCCGAACTGTCGGATTCTAAAGTTTGTAACGATCCTAAGGCATGGGACATAGTCCCGCCGTCACCGCAGATAGCATGGGGAAGCGTCGATGTGAGGTACGCGAAGCGGGATGCGCCTGTTACGCCCTTATATAATAATGTGTGGAAGACGAGAGCCTGGCGCGGCGAACGCATAAACGCCCAGGCGGTTATATGGACTAAGAGTATTATGACCGACGCTGTCGTGACGGTCGGCGACCTGACTTGTCGCTCAGGCGTGATACCGTCGGCTGCCGCGAGGCCTTCTTTTGTGCGCTACGTGATGACCGACGAGCTTAACAAGGACGGTAAGGGCGCCTGCGGACATCGTCCCGACAAGGCCGAGTGGGATTCCTCGCTTGTAGCCGACGTCCTCCATAAGGCGGAGATTGCGAGGATAGAACCTTATACAGTTCAACCCGTATGGATAAACGTGGCTGTTCCCGGAGATGCGCGTCCCGGCGTGTACAAGGGATCGGCGACTGTCTCCGGCAAAGACTTTGAAGACCTTAAGCTAACTATTGAGATTACGGTAACAGACCGCCTTTTGCCGCCTCCCGAAGAATGGAGTTTTCATCTCGACCTCTGGCAAAACCCTTATTCGGTAGCCCGTTATTACAACGTACCACTCTGGAGCGACGCCCATTTCGAGGCTATGCGCCCGCTGATGAAGCAGCTCGCCGGGGCAGGCCAGAAGGTGATAACGGCTACAATCATGCACAAGCCGTGGAACGGTCAGACGGAAGACCATTTCGACAGTATGGTCTCGAAAGTGAGGAATATAGACGGCAGATGGGAGTATGACTACACGGTGTTCGACCGTTGGGTAGAGTTTATGATGAGCGTAGGCATCGACAGGCAAATTAACTGCTACACGCTTATCCCCTGGGCTTTGACGTTCGACTATTTCGACAAGGCGACGAACCGCATGCACTTCGTGGAGACCAAGCCCGGCGAGGCGGCGTACAGGGATTATTGGGGAGCCTTCCTGAAGGACTTCGCGGCGCACCTGCGCAGCAGGGGATGGTTTGAACGCACAACAATAGCGATGGACGAGCGCGGCGTGGAGGCGATGAGGGAAGCGATAAAGGTGATACGCGAAGCCGATCCGGGCTTTAGAATATCCCTCGCCGGCAACTATCACGGCGAAATAGAGGGTGACTTATACGACTACTGCATAGCCTACGGGCAGCAGTTCACGGAAGACGTCAAAACCTTGCGCGATGCGTCGGGGAAGGTGAGTACGGTATACACCTGCTGCTCGGAAGCGCGGCCAAATACGTTTACCTTCTCGCCACCGTCGGAGGCCGCATGGATAGGCTGGCATACGGCGTCAGGCGGCTACGGCGGCTACCTGCGATGGGCGTATAACAGTTGGACGTCGGACCCGATGCGCGATTCACGCTTCCGCACCTGGGCGGCAGGCGACTGCTATATAGCCTACCCCGGTTACAGCAG
>JAIRZN010000074.1 GCA_031267205.1 Tannerellaceae bacterium
TCTGCGGTTATTTTGGAGGGGTCGATGGCGTAACGTTGGTCGTGTCCGAGGCGGTCTTGCACGAAGGTGATTAGGCTGTCGTTTATCCAGTCGATGCTGAGGTTGCCGTCGGCGTCGTATTCTTTTCGCTTCAGCATGTTGCGGCGGGAGGGTTGTTCCGTGAGTATGTGGCGGATGGTGCGGATGGTGAGCTTTACTATCTCGATGTTTTGTATCTCGTTGTGTCCCCCTACATTATATACTTCTCCGTTCTTGCCGTTGTGGAGTACGGCGTCGATGGCTTTACAATGGTCTTCCACATAAAGCCAGTCGCGCACGTTGGCGCCGTTGCCGTATACCGGTAGCGGTTTGCCTTCGAGGATATTCTTTATTATTAGCGGGATAAGCTTTTCGGGGAAGTGGTAGGGCCCGTAATTGTTTGAGCAGCGGGTGATGGTGACCGGCATTTTATATGTTTCCCAATAGGCTTTTACGAACAGGTCGGCGCTTGTTTTCGATGCGCTGTACGGGCTTCGCGGGTCTAAGGGAGTGTTTTCGGTGAAATATCCTTCTGTTCCGAGACTGCCGTATACTTCGTCGGTCGATACTTGATGGAAGCGTATGTCTTTGCGCCATACAGGGTAGCCTTTTGCGTCTTTCCCCGTCACCCATGCCGAGCGTGCGGCGTCGAGGAGGTTTTGCGTTCCGAGTATATTTGTTTTCAGGAACAATTGAGGGTTGTCGATGCTGCGATCCACATGGCTTTCTGCGGCGAAGTTGACTACGTATTGAAAGTCATATTTGTCAAATAGACTGTCAACCAAGCGGCGGTCGCCTATGTCGCCTTTAACAAATTCGCATCGTCCGGGTTGGAGGTTGCTTTCAATCGTTTTCAGGTTGCCGGCGTATGTGAGCAGGTCCAACACAATGATTTGTATGCCGTCGGGACGGGTGGCAAGCAGGTGTTTCACAAAGTTTGCGCCTATAAATCCGGCGCCTCCGGTGACGAGGTAAGTTTTCATTTAGAGTATAGAATTTAGATTATAGATGAAATTTAGTTCTCCTTCCGACAGGACAGGGGCCTGTTTATCTTTTTCGGACAGGATGGGCAATGTACCGGAAGGTATTTCCCAGTCTATACCGAAGGCGGGGTCGTTGTAGCGCAGGCTGCGTTCGAGGGCCGGGTTATAGGGGTTGTCTACCTTATAGGTAAAGACCGCCTGTTCCGATAGTACGTGAAACCCGTGTGCAAATCCTTGCGGTATGAAGAGTTGGCGCTTGTTTTCGGAGGACAGTTTGACAGCTACGTGTTGGCCGAAGGCGGGTGATCCTTCACGAAGATCCACTGCCACGTCTAATACGCATCCCGCGATAACGCGCACTAATTTAGCTTGCGAGAAGGGCATTAGCTGGTAATGCAATCCGCGAAGCGTACCTTGCGAGGAGCATGATTCGTTTTCTTGAATAAACTCTACGCGCCCTATGGATTTTTGAAATTCCGACTGTTTGAAGGATTCAAAAAAATATCCCCGGGCGTCATTGAACACTTTAGGTTCTATGATCCACACGCCGGGGATAGTTGTTTTTATGTAGTTCATTTATGTTCCGTTAGGATTTGGACGCAAAAATAAACCTTTTTCTTGTAAATATGCAATCTTTCAACCGATCATTTGAACGCTGCGTTTGATAAAGTTACTCAGCGCCTCGCCTTTTAACATGCCGTTGCTCAGCAGGGCGAGGTCGATAAGTTCGTGCACGAGGCTGTTGGCGGCTGCGTATCCGGAAAGTATTGCGTTGCGCTGGCTGTTGAGTTCGTCGAGTTTGCTGTTGGTATTTGCCATGTCCTCTTTTTCTTCAGCGGTCGGTTCTTCACCGTCCTTCTTTGCGTTTTCCTTGGAGCGGAGGTCGGATTGGCGCGCTTCCCATCCTTTTATGTCGGCGACTATGGGGGCGAGTTCGGCGGCGCATGTCGCTTCTTCATCGGCCAGCACTTTCTTTATCAGCGCATGGTCTGTGTTGAGTACTATATTGTAGCTGTCCGGTATTTCTCCGTAGAAGGACATGCCGGGTTGCATGGCCGACATTTCGCGCATACGTCTCATGTATTCGCCTTGGGTGAGCATCACCGGATTGGAGTTTTCTCCCAAAGCTTCGAAAGTGACGTAGAACTCGGCTTTTTCGACTTTAGGCACCTGGCTCTTGAATATATCCTGCAAGGCATTGCGCTGGTCGTCGGATAGTTCTACTTTGCCGGCATCGCTTTTGCGGATGATATTGTCAGGGGTGTCGCTGTCGACACGCACGAAGTGGGATTTTTCGAACTTCTGTTCCAATTGTCCTACTACGTGTACGTCAAGTTGCCCGTCCATCAGCAATACGCTGTATCCTTTGTCCTTGGCGGCTTGGATGTAGCTGTACTGTTCTTCGAGGCTGTTGGTGTAGAGGTAATAGAGTTGTCCGTCCTTATCGGTCTGGTTGTCTTTTATCAGCGTTTTGTATTCGTCGAAGGTGTAGTATTTATGGTCTGTATCTTTGAAGAGGGCGAATTTAGCGGCCCGTTCGTAGAACTTTTCTTCGCTTAACATGCCATATTGGACGAATAGCTTGAGGCTGTCCCATTTTTCTTCGAACTGCGGGCGGTCGTTCTTGAATATTTCTTCTAAGCGGTCGGCCACTTTTTTCGTGATATGGTTGGATATTTTTTTCACGTTATTGTCGCTTTGCAGGTATGAGCGGGATACGTTGAGGGGTATATCCGGCGAATCGAGCACTCCGTGAAGGAGCGTCAGGAACTCAGGCACGATGCCTTCCACGGAATCGGTGACAAAGACCTGGTTGGAATACAGTTGTATTTTGTTCCGGTTTAATTCGATATTGTTCTTCACACGCGGGAAATACAGGATACCGGTCAGGTTGAAGGGATAGTCTACGTTGAGGTGTATCCAGAAGAGAGGTTCTTCCGACATTGGATAGAGGTCGCGATAAAACCGTTTGTAGTCCTCGTCCGTCAGTTCCGAAGGCTTGCGCACCCATGCCGGCTTTGTGTCGTTTATGATATTGTCCTCTTCCGTATCCACGTATTTGCCGTCTTTCCACTCCTGTTTTTTACCGAAGGCTATGGCGATGGGCAGGAAGCGGCAGTACTTTTTCAACAGTCCGCTTATGCGGTCTTTATTGAGGAAGTCCTTGTTTTCGTCGTCGATATGGAGGATAATGTCCGTACCTATGTCTGCTTTTTCGGTTTCTTCCAGCACGTATTCCGGGCTTCCTTCGCAGCTCCAGTTCATTGCTACGGCTCCTTCTTTTGATGAGCGTGTAACGATTTCCACCTTTTTCGATACCATGAATGTAGAATAGAATCCAAGTCCGAAATGCCCGATGATTGAGGCGGCGTCGTTCTTGTATTTTTCTACGAACTCTTCGGCTCCTGAGAAGGCAATCTGATTGATGTACTTGTCTATCTCTTCCGCCGTCATACCGATACCACGGTCTGATACGGTAAGCGTACCATCTTTTTCGTCAATCTTTATGCGGATGGTTTGATCGCCCAGCTCTCCCTTGTATTCGCCGACAGATGCCAGCGTCTTTAATTTCTGCGTAGCATCTACTGCGTTGGAAACAATCTCGCGCAGGAAGATTTCATGGTCACTGTACAAAAACTTTTTAATTATGGGGAAGATATTTTCACTTGTAACCCCAATATTTCCTTGTTTCGACATAATTACTTATTATATTCTGTTAATAAATCATTGAATTGCCAACAGGAAAACAAAAAAAGTGCCAGATGAGAAATCTGACACTTTGACGTTTTTTAATCGGCTTGTGACGAGCGGCTACTGTTCGCTGTCCGCTGTTTGCATACGATTTTCCATCACGAGCTTTTGTTCATCCTTATTGAATCCGACGCATATAGTATCGCCTTCGGTGACGGAGGCTCTGATGATCATTTCTGCCATTTCGTCTTCCAAGTATTTTTGGATAGCGCGTTTCAGCGGGCGTGCGCCAAACTGTACGTCATATCCTTTGGAGGCTATGAAATCCTTGGCTTCTCCGGTAAGCAGTAGCGAGTAACCGAGCTTTGCCATGCGGTCGTGCAATTCATGCAGCTCTATGTCAATGATCTTATGTATGGCTTCCTTGTCTAATTGGTCGAACACGACAATGTCGTCGATACGGTTCAGGAATTCCGGTGCAAAGGCTTTATTCAACGCTTTTTGGATAACCCCGTGCGAAAATTCCCTGTCGATGGATTCCTTTCCTTTTGTATTGAACCCTATTCCGTGCCCAAAGTCTTTCAACTGCCGCGTCCCGATGTTGGATGTGAGGATGAGGATAGTGTTCTTGAAGTCTATACGCCTGCCCAGACTGTCGGTCAGGCGACCTTCGTCCAATACTTGCAGCAAGATGTTGAACACGTCGGGGTGCGCCTTTTCTATCTCGTCCAACAGGATGACGGAATAGGGTTTGCGTCTTACTTTCTCCGTCAGTTGTCCGCCTTCTTCATAGCCCACATATCCCGGAGGCGCTCCTATCAAGCGCGATACTGCGAATTTTTCGAGGTACTCGCTCATGTCTATGCGAATGAGCGTGTCGGCCGAGTCGAATAAATATTCCGCAAGTTTCTTGGCCAGGTGCGTTTTACCTACGCCGGTCGGGCCAAGGAACATAAACGTGCCTATGGGTTTACTGGGGTCTTTCAGTCCTACTCGGTTGCGCTGTATGGCTTTTACTACTTTGGAGACGGCGTTGTCTTGCCCGATGACGTTCTTTTTCAGTATGTTTCCCATCTCCAGCAGTTTCTCGTTTTCCGCCTTGGCGATACGTTGTACGGGGACGCCTGACATCATGGCTACTACTTCTGCTACTTTTTCCTCGTCCACGATCTCACGGTGTTCTTGCAGCTCTTGCTCCCATCTTGTCTTGGCGGTTTCCAATTGCAGCAGATAGAGGCGTTCCTTGTCGCGGAAACTTGCGGCCAGCTCGAAGTTCTGCGATTTGACGGAAAGCATTTTTTCGGTTTTTATGTTTTCTATCTTGGATTCGAGATCTTCGATGTTTTTGGGCACTACTACGTTAGACATATGTACGCGCGAGCCTGATTCGTCTAATGCGTCGATGGCCTTGTCGGGGAAATTGCGGTCGCTTATATACCGGTCTGTCAGGTTGACACAGGCTTTCAGGGCTGTGTCGGTGTAGACTACGTTATGATGTTCTTCGTATCGCGGCTTTATGCTGTTCAGTATCTGCAAAGTCTCCTCTGCCGTAGTGGGGTTGATTATTACTTTTTGGAAGCGTCGTTCCAATGCGCCGTCTTTTTCGATGGTCTTGCGGTATTCATCTAATGTTGTGGCGCCTATACATTGTATCTCTCCGCGCGCGAGGGCTGGTTTCAGCATATTGGCGGCGTCCATTGATCCCGATGCCGACCCTGCGCCGACAATGGTGTGTATTTCATCAATAAAGAGTATGATATTCGGGTTCTTCGACAGCTCGTTCAGGATAGCTTTTATGCGTTCTTCAAACTGGCCGCGGTATTTTGTGCCGGCTACAACGGAGGCCATATCAAGGTTGACAATCCGTTTATCGAACAGGATACGCGATACCTTGCGTTGTACGATGCGTAATGCAAGTCCTTCTACTATAACCGACTTGCCTACGCCGGGCTCGCCTATCAGCACGGGATTATTTTTTTTCCTCCGGCTAAGTATTTGCGCCAGGCGTTCGATTTCCTTTTCCCGTCCGACAATGGGGTCTAAGCGATTATCGGCGGCAGCCCGCGTCACATCCGTGCCGAAGTTGTCCAACACCGGTGTGTCGTGCGGGGATTTGGGTTGTGACGATGCGCCTGACAAACTTTGGTGCGTCGATTCTCTCTTTGGCATGAAACCGTCTTCTTCATCGTCATCGTCGCCATCGTCATCATCGTCGGTATATCCGTTGATTATGGCTCCCGTATCTTCGTATTCTTCGGATAAGGGATTGATTTTTAAAGTACTTGCCATCTTGTTATAAACGTTTCTATATGTAATGCCTGATTTATTTAATATCTTGGCTGCGATATTAAATTCTTCCTTGAGGATGGCCAGGAGCAGGTGTTCCGTTCCTGTTTCTCCGCTTTTAAACAAACGCGCTTCGAGTAAACTCATGCGTAAAACACGTTCGCCGGTTTTACTGATAGCGATTTTGCCTTCCGCCGTGTCTGCACCATACGTATTACGTATGTCATGTTCAATACTTGTTTTGATGTCATACATATCTACATTCAGTTCGCGTAGCAGGATAACGGCGCTTCCTTCACCGTCGCGAATAATGCCCAACATCAGGTGCTCAGGCCCTATATAGCTGTTCCTAAGCCTAACAGCTTCCTCTCTGCTATACTCAAGAACATCCATTAATTGTTTGGAATAATTACTTTTCATATTATTTGTGTAACGTACCTTTTGACAAAGATACTAATCTATTTCATACGGTATCAATATCCATGCCAATGTTTGCGAAAAATCTTGCCATAATCGGGGGAAGTGGGCTTACATCCGCCGGCGTACTACCGTAGCAGGGATTTTGCGGAGCATTAATTCTACAATTGGAGCAAAGTATACGTGGGAATCCATCCCGAATTGTCCGGCGTAAAGACAAGGCCCTCGCCGGTTAGCCCAAAGCCGCACATTGCTTAGCCGGACCCGCACATTGCTTAGCCATAGTCGCACATTGCTTAGCCAAAGCCGCACATTGCTTAGCCAAAGCCGCACATTGCTTAGCCGGAAGCGCATATTGCTTAGCCGGAAGCGCACATTGCTTAGCCATAGTCGCACATTGCTTAGCCGGAAGCGCACATTGCTTAGCCATAGTCGCACATTGCTTAGCCAAAGCCGCACATTGCTTAGCCGGAAGCGCACATTGCTTAGCCGGAAGCGCACATTGCTTAGCCGGAAGCGCACATTGCTTAGCCGGAAGCGCATATTGCTTAGCCGGAACGACTATTTGCTTTCCCCAAACGACTATTTGCTTTCCCCTGAACGACTATTTGCTTTCCCCAAACGACCATTTGCTTTCCCCAAGAGACTATTTGCTTTCCCCG
>JAIRZN010000160.1 GCA_031267205.1 Tannerellaceae bacterium
CGTCCTTTGTAGAGCTGCCATTCGCGGGGGAGTTTGTCTATCAGGTATGTGTATATACGCTCGCTTTCGTTGTAGTTACCCCTTGTCTTTTCCAATATGGCGTGCCCTAAGCGGCCGTACATGGTGGCCTCGTTCAGCTCCAACATCTTGTCGAAATCCTGTTCGGCCCAGAGATAGTTTTTTTGTTGTATATAAATCAATCCCCTGTTATAAAGAGCTTCTTCGTTTGCGGGATTGCCGAGGAGGAGCAGGTTGTAGTCGTTCAGCGCCTTTTCCGTTTCGCCTATCTCAAGGTATAGTGAAGCGCGGTTTTCAAGTATCATGGCGTTTTGCGGATGGCGACTTAGTGCGGCGGTGTACGAAACGATGGCTTCGTCCTTATTACCCAGGCGACGTTGTATGGTACCCAGGTTAGTCAGAAGGGCGTAATTGTTAGGATTAGCCGGTTCGATTCGCATGGCCTCTTTCAGAGTCGCTTCGGCGGCAAAGAGGTCTTCTTTTTCCAGATAGTCATAACTTTTTTCGATAAGCTCTTCGTATGTCTGAGCCATGGCTGCCGCAGATAGCAAAGACGAGAGCGCGAGGGTGATGAGACGGCCTTTCATGCGTTCCCTTTCAGAGCTTTGTCCATAGCTGCGGCAGCCTTGCGCCCATCGCCCATGGCGAGGATGACGGTAGCTCCGCCGCGCACTATATCGCCGCCTGCATATACATCGGGCAGAGCGGATTGCATAGTCGTTTCGTCGACTACGATAGTTCCCCGGCGCGTCACCTCCAATCCGGCGAAGGTACTGGGAACAAGTGGGTTCGGCGATACGCCTACGCTGACGATAACCTCGTCCGCGTCTATGGTTTCCACTTCACCCTCAATGGCTACGGGGCGGCGGCGACCTGAGGCGTCAGCTTCGCCGAGCTTCATCTTCTGGAGACGCATTTGCCTGACATGCCCTTTCTCGTCGCCGAGGTATTCGAGGGGGTTATGGAGCGTGAGAAATTCTACGCCCTCTTCTTTGGCGTGCTTCACCTCTTCGAGGCGCGCCGGCATTTCTTCTTCGCTGCGGCGGTAGACTATGATGGCGCGTTCGGCGCCCAGGCGACGGGCGGTGCGCACGGAGTCCATAGCTGTGTTCCCTCCGCCTATCACGGCAACGTTCCTGCCCATCAGCACGGGGGTGTCGCTTTCGGGATTAGCGGCGTCCATAAGGTTTACGCGTGTTAGATACTCGTTTGACGACATGACGCCGATGAGATTCTCGCCCGGTATGTTCATAAAGTTCGGCAGTCCGGCTCCGCTGGCTGCGAATATTCCCTTGAAGCCGTCCGCGTGGAGGTCTTCGTAGGTAATGGTCTTGCCCACGATGCAGTTGCTGACAAACGTCACTCCCATCTTAGTCAGTATGTCAATCTCCACATCCACTATTTTATTAGGGAGGCGAAACTCAGGGATGCCATATTTCAGCACGCCGCCAATCTCATGCAGGGCTTCAAAAACGGTCACCTCATACCCTTTCTTCGCCATGTCGCCGGCAAAGGAAAGCCCCGCCGGACCGGAGCCTATTACGGCAATGCTCATACCGTTGGGGCTGTCGACTTCGGGCACCGACATCTGTCCGCTTTCACGTTCATAGTCGGCGGCGAAGCGTTCGAGGTAGCCTATGGCCACCGGCTCCTTTTTCATCTTGAGGTGAATGCACTGCGCTTCGCATTGTTTTTCCTGAGGGCATACTCGTCCGCAAACGGCAGGCAGGGCGCTGGTTTGCTTCAATGTCCTTGCGGCATCGAGGAAGCGGCCCGCTTCGATGTATTTGACAAATGCAGGTATCTCCACTCCTACCGGGCATCCGGTCATACACGAGGGGTTGGGGCAATCCAGGCATCGCATGGCCTCGCGGACGGCTTGTTCGGCTGTCAGTCCGAGGTTCACCTCTTCTCTGTTGCGGCTCCGGTATGCGGCGTCCAATTCATTCATCCGTACGCGGGGAATGTCCGTGCGTTCCTTGTTTTTCTTCGCCTTTCTGAGTTCTACGCGCCAAAGCTCGTCGCGGGTCTGTTTGTCTTTATTGTTTGTTGTCATAACCTTGTTCTCCTTAATGTATTTATCGCTTAATTATACGCTTTCAGTCTCATCATCATCTCGTCAAAATCCACCTGGTGGGCGTCGAACTCGGGGCCGTCTATACATACGAACTTGGTCTTCCCGCCCACCGTTACGCGACAGGCGCCGCACATGCCCGTGCCGTCAACCATAATGGTGTTGAGCGAGGCTACGGTAGGTATTCCGTACCTTTTAGTCAGGGCGGCGACAAACTTCATCATAACGGCAGGACCGATGGTGACGCAGAGGTCGACCTTCTCGCGCAGAATCACGCTCTCCACTCCATCCGTAACCAAGCCTTTCGCGCCATAGGAGCCGTCGTCGGTCATTATCACCACCTCAGCGGATTGCGAGCGCATCTGTTCTTCGAGTATGATAAGCTCCTTACTCCGAGCGGCAAGGACGACAATCACCCTGTTGCCTGCCTTGTGGAAAGCTTCCACGATGGGCAATAGCGGAGCGACTCCGACACCTCCTCCGGCACATACTACCGTACCTGCTTTGCCGACATGAGTAGCCTGTCCGAGCGGGCCGACCAGGTCGGTGATAAAGTCGCCTTCGTTTAATGCGCAAATCTTGCGGGACGAATGGCCTACCGCTTGTATTACCAGCGTGATGGTACCTTTTTCTACATCTGCGCCTGCGATAGTGAGGGGTATGCGTTCGCCCTTTTCCCCTGATTTTATGATAACGAAGTGGCCGGCTTTACGTGAGCGGGCGATGAGCGGGGCTTCCACTTCGAGTTTTACAACATTGGCGGAGAGTTGTTCTCTGTTTACAATCTTATTCATCATGTAAGCTGTTATCTAATCGAATAAATCTTCGTCGCGGATAAGCATAAGTATGGCGGAATGGGGTATGATGATGTAGGGTTCGTCGTTGAATTTGATTTCATAAGCCATTCCATGCAGGTAAACGGCCAAATCGCCTATATGCGCCTCAAGGGGCAGGTAGCGGACTTCCTCGTTTTTCTTTTTCCACACTTCGGTCTCTTCCGTCTGCAAAGGTAGGGGATAGCCCGGCCCTGTTTTCAAAACGTAGCCGCACTGTACTTTCTCTCCTTGCTGAACTGTGGGCGGCAGGTAAAGCCCCGATTTGGTACAACTTTGCGGATCCTTTGGTTTAAGCAGTACCTTATCTCCTACCATCAGGCACTTGCCCATGTCTTCCCGTTCTATCTGCAATTGCATATTGCGTTGTTATGGTATAGTTTATTTTAAGATGCCGAGTTTATTCCCAAGCGCCTTCGGGATAGCGTCTTTATGTACCATTATATATATTGTTTTGGCGCGGACGTAGCTTTCCGACATATTCAGGTATCCTCCGAAAGCATTGCGCTCCGTGCCCCACGAGTTCTTGGTAATATAATATGTAAGGCCGTTCCCGTCTTTCGCAATGCCGGTGATGTGCATGAGATGGTCGTCGGTAGTTACAAACGATTCGTATCCTTCCTGGCGCACTTCAGGCGTAACATTGGTTTCGGGATAAGGGCGTTCAAACTTATATACCTCTTCCAATCTCTCCGTCTCGCCCAATTGCTCGAAGCGAGCACGGTCGGTGGAGGCATAATCGTCGATCTTCTTCACTTCCGGCTGTATGGCTACGCCGTTTACGAAGGAAAAGCCCTTGTCGCTCACATCGCCGTCCCAGCACACCGTATAACCCTTGTTCAACGCATGGTCAATGGTCTCCATCATCTCGTCAAGGGGGACGTTATACATCAGTTGGTGCTCCCAATTGTCAGGCACTTCGACGTCGAACTTCGCATAGTACGGATGATGGGTGAAACTCGTCAGCTCTATATAATCGTCCATATTCAACCCCAGTGAAGCGGCGAACGACTTCGGGGTGTATTCCTTCCCCTCATATACAAAGGTGGAGGGGAGTTCCCCAAGGTATGTATCCAGCAGGTTATTTACGAGTTCATAATACTTCGGGCTGCGATGTTTTATCTTGACGGCGACCTCGGCTATGGCTTGCAGGTATTGAGACATCTCGCTGTGATTATGCTTGTCGGAGTCGTAATTGATACCGCTGTATACTTCTTCGGGAACTATGCCCGTATGCCGGAAAACGTTCTTGAAAGTATGCGCAAGGCTTCCCTGGCTAATATTTCCTCTGCCCCTGCGGACGTAATTATCTTCCAACTGATTGATGTATTTCTGCCTGACGATAAACATTTCCGACAGGTCGTATATTCCTTTCCCGCAACGCAGGAGTTCGGATTCCATAAAGGAAGCTGTCGCAAAGCACCAGCAAGTGCCGGTAGATGCCTGGTTCTTTACGGGCGTAGCTTCTATTCTCTTTACTTCGGTAAACTGATAACCTTGCGCCCAAACTCCCGTTACACATAAGGTAACGAAGCAGGCGATGATGAATGTTCTCATAAGATATTATTGATAAAATGATTAAAATCCGCGTGCAAACATAGCCCAGAACGTATCCCCCAATTCTCCCCAGCGCAACATGGTGGCGCCTACGAAGTCGGACGTATACTGGTTCAGGTATTCGCCGGCCTTCTCCGTCCCGCGCTCACGGCATAGCTCCGCATAACGGTTTTCCACGAAGGGAAGCTCCGTCTGGCCCTTTTCTTCAAAACGGGCGACGGCTCCTGTTATAGCATCCTTCGCCTGACCCCAGCGCACTGTCGCCAATTTGTTGGCGCGCCGGTAAGCCCATATCGTTGCATCTTCGCGATAGCGATGCTGTCCGCATATATCAAAACTCGCGGGCAGACGGGTAGCTCCGCAGAAGATAGGGAAACGCGGACTTTGACCGGGGTTGTCGAACGACATCCACGCTACGCCGCCTATGGCGTCGGGAAGCCAGTCCCTGAGTTGTATGACGTGTGAGTATGAGCACTGCGGGACAGCGACTAATCGATAGCGCATCACGACGCTGTCCTTTATACCGTTAAGCATCTGAATCATGTCGGGCGTCATCCAGGGGTTGGCCGATGGACTGACGGCGGACTCTTTTCCCTTACCGTCTTTTGAGGGAACTTCCACCAGCAGGTTTTTCGTCATATCCCATTGCGTGCCCCCATACGTCTGCCGCAGCAACGCCATCACGTCGGTGACGGCCACCGGCTTTTCCGGTTTTACCGTAAGCGGAAGCTCTTCCACGTCATACGAAAGGTTCAACGAAGGCGCCAGGCTGGAAAGTATGAAATATTCGCGTATGTTAAAGGCCTTGTCATCCCCGCCGTAAGCTTTTCGGAAGCGGAAAGTCTCCTTGCCGTCCCAGTATCCCAGCTCTTTCGCCACATCGTACACATTGGCGGAAGCCATATAGTTAGCCGTATCTTTAAGGTTAAGCGTGGAAATACGCGAGATATTGGCCGACACGCCCACATGGTCGTCCGGGATACGCACAGCCGCCCATACGCCGCCTATTTTGCCGCGTCCTTCGCCGAAGACCTCAAAGTGCCAAACCTCCTTAGGGTCGGCAATGGTCAGGCACTCGCCCGAATCGGCATAGCCGTACTTCCCGATAAGATCGCCCATCAGGCGTACGGCACTGCGGGCCGTAGAACAGCGCTGGAGGGCTATCTTCTGCAACTCCTCTATCATAAACATTCCTTTAGGATTCACGAGTTCCCGCCGCCCGGTGATAGTAGTCTCGCCGATACCAAGCTGTTTCTCGTTAAGGCACGGATAGGCCGTATTGAGGTAACGGTAAGTGGCGCGCGCCTGCGGGATGACTCCTTTAAGCTCCACATTCGTCCGGTCGTCTGCAAATTCGGTATGCAGGCGCCCTGCATAAACGGACATCACGGTATCCCGCCCGTACTCTTGCGCAGCCACCATGTTCATCCACGTCCGGTAATTACCGTCGCAAGTATGGCTTGTGATGACGGAGCCATCGGCGGAAGCCATCCTCCCCACCATTATACTTGTACAACTTTCCGGGTTGTTAGCCGGTTCGGGATCAACCCCCTGCGCTAAAGCCAAACAAGGCGTAAGGCACAGATACAAAAAGAGCCGTGTTCTATTCATGAGCATATAATCTTAAAATGAGCGGCTAAAGATAGGAAAGATATTTAAGATACAAACCAGCGGGCGAACCCACCCCCGCACACCCCCGCCGGTTGCATGCATAAAAATAACACCGACGGACACGCCATTCCCACAACCAACCCACGAAAACAGCAAGGAGTCGATAATCATTACCCCCTCCCCCGTCCCGTAATAAGAATAATCAGGGCGTGCCCCGCCAGCGGCGGAACGGGCTATCCGCTGCAAGTCCTCACGCAAATACATATACATATATATTATATACATGCGCTCCGTCGATAGTCGGGAAGGTATGGGTTTCCAACATGGGATCCTGCCCGTATGTGTACTTGAGGAGTCGCAGGGCCGGTCGCCGGCGTTTATTAATCCTAAACGGGCATTCTAACGACGGAGCTTAAGGCGGAAGCGGGGCTTTTGTACTCAATACAAAGGCTTCCCTGTGTCGCGGCGGAGCTTTCTCACTCAATACAAAAGCTTCCCTGTGTCGCGGCGGTGCTTTATCACTCAATACAAAGGCTTCCCTGTGTCGCGGCGGGGCTTTTGTATTCAATACAAAAGCTTCCCTGTGTCGCGGCGGGGCTTTCGTACTCAATACAAAGGCTTCCCTGTGTCGCGGCGGGGCTTTCTCACTCAATACAAAAGCTTCCCTGTGTTGCGGCGGGGCTTTCTCACTCAATACAAAGGCTTCCCTGTGTTGCGGCGGGGCTTTATCACTCAATACAAAAGCTTCCCTGTGTTGCGGCGGGGCTTTCTCACTCAATACAAAGGCTTTCCTGTGACGCGGCGGAGCTTTTGTATTCAATACAAAAGCTTCCCTGTGTTGCGGCGGAGCTTTTGTACTTAATACAAAAGCTTCCCTGTGTCGCGGCGGAGCTTTCGTACTCAATACAAAGGATTCCCTGTGTCGCGGCGGAGCTTTTGTATTCAATACAAATGCTTCCCGGGGGCGTACACCCGTATTAACGAAAAATAAAAATTGTTGCCGGCCGAAAAATTATTCAATTTAGTGTTGGAAGTTTGAGAGAAATGTGTTATGTTTACGGCCGGATTTAATAATTAATTGAATAAACAACTCTAATCCCGTATTATTATGACAAACAAGACAGT
>JAIRZN010000183.1 GCA_031267205.1 Tannerellaceae bacterium
TTGGCATAGGCGCTGATGGATGCAAATGGGAGCTGGATTACTAAAGCTATCTCTCCCATAGCTTTATAGGAGCTGAGGAAATCACCGTAATAGGGGGTGTGTACGTATTGTCCGCTGTCTGTGGGTTTGGTTGCCTTCTTGATTTCGTTGAGCGGGGCAAAGCAGAACAGGTCGGCGCGCAGATGTACCAGACGGCTTAATTTGAGTATCGGCGATAGTCCGGCGGCCAGGTACTGGTTTGCATGGAAGGCTTCATTGAAGATAATGAGGCTATGTGGCGTCGGGGCGAAAAGGGGCGCCTGGAGTACGGAGGCCGTATAATTGTTCAGTAATTTCTTGTTGGAGAGTACAAATTCAGCCGTAAAGCCTATGTTGAAATTTTTACTTATTGTATTGTAGCGTTGCCATTCTCCTTTTATCGCCCACCAATTGAGGTTATCATCTTTGAATTGGCTTGTGGAGGAGGGCTTATATTTTTCCGTCCCGGCGGCATACATTCCCATCAGGCGTATTCGTTTCCCGTCTGTTGGGTATAATGTGTGATTCAATGAGTTGCGTTCTATGCGTATAAAGGTGTTCAGTATATTATACCGGCTATGGTCGAATATTGCGTTGGGGAGCGATATTCCTGCCGTCTGGAGGTAGTAGTCATTTAGGCTTCCATAGGCGAAGCCTACTTCGGTTTTGACCGTCCTTTTGTAGGGAAATCCTAACGAGAGGCTCAGGTAGAGTTCTTTTTGCTTGATGATGGAAGGTACGACATCTTCGTAAAAGAGGAACTGGCTTTCGGAGTATTTTTTATTGGAAAAGACGCCCTGCGCATTGATGTAGGAGGGGATACCTGTCGGCAGGTAGAAACGGCTGTTCAGGAGTATGCCGTCAAATGAATTGCCTACTTGGAAGTTTGCATTCAAATCGGTGGCGAAGGACGATATATTCTGGTATCCTATACCTAAGAATAGCTGGTTTGCCTGGTGTGAGGAGACATTTCCCCCGAATCCGATGATAATGTCGTCGCTCATGGTTACGTTGAGGTAGAGGTCGAACGCCTTGTTTTTGCGGTTGTAAATGGCGTGGGGTGTTATTTCCTTTATTTTTGAATAGGTGAGCATTTTGAAATAGGCCCGTTTAAATTCTTCCATTGAGAATACGCCGTTTATGTCACGGTGGAGCTGTGCTTCCATGTATAGTTTCTGCAATTCGTTCACTCCGGTTATGTATATATTTTGGAAGACAAGTGGGGGGAGGCTTTTTTTGTATATGTCCCTGCGTTGTGTCAGCTCGGATAGTTGGACTTCGCGGGGTACGCGCTTCTTGAGCGAGTCTATCAGTAGGATTGTACGGTTGTATCCTATGTCCATCAGTTCTTTTGCGCGTTGGAAGTCCAGCAGGTAAACGCTGGGGAAGCTGAATTTCAGCATCATTCCGTCTTCTTCGGGGATGTCGTAGTCTGTTTTCTGCATTACCATTGTTTCCAATTGGCTGTAAATATTTTCAGACGGTTTGATTTGTGTTCCCGCGACGGCGCATCCGAAGATAAAGTCGGGGTGAAAATCCTCCTTCATGGGGTTTATGGGGAAATTATCGTAGATACCACCGTCAAAAAGGGGGACGCTATCTTTCCATACCGGTTTGAAAACGAGTGGGAAGGACATGGATACGCGCACGGCGTCTCCTAAATCGCCGTTTCGGAAGACGACTGATTTTTTGTTGTAAATATCGGAGCCTACACAGCGGAAGGGGATAAACAGGTTGTCGAAATTCCAATTCGCCTTGGCCGTTGCCTGTGCATAAAGGTTCATGAAGGCTTGGTTCATTTGAATGGGATTGACGATGCTTTGCGGGAATATATTTGTCCTGATTTGCAATGAATCGGATACGGAAATGGTGAAATGCGCCATTTCGGGCGTGTTGTCCGGTTTCTTGAAGAAGTTTATATAGTCGCTTTCTACTCTTCCTGTCTGCCAGTAGCCAAATTCGTCGGACAGCATTAATTCCAGCATTTCGTCGGGCGAATAGCCCATGGCGTATAGGCTGCCGATGATGGCGCCTATCGAGGTGCCCGTAATGTAATCAATGGGGATGTTATTTTCCTCCAAAGCCTTGATGACGCCGATATGAGCTGTTCCTTTGGCGCCTCCCCCGCTTAGTACCAACCCGACTTTTTGAGCGTATGCGGGTTGCATGAATGAGGCGAGGGTGAACAGGAGCAGGGCAACCTTCGGGCGATAGGCGGCAATGATTGTACTCGGTTTGCGCATGGCCTAATTATCCCAGACGGTATCGTACTTCAGCAATGAATCCTTTGATATTCCCAGTCCGATATAAATCATGTTGTTCAGGACAAACATACAATGCAGGGAATCGCCGGTATTGCTTGATGGGAGTACTGATTTTCCCGTCCAGGTTTTGTCTGCGGGGTTGTATTTCCAGATACGTCCCGTATGGTCTACGACATAGATGAGGCCTTTGTAGGCTACGCCTCCGCGTACCTGTCCGGCGGCGGCAGGCATGGGAGTTTCCTCCGTCCAGGTATCGAGCGAGGCGGATGCCCATAGTCTTTTGTTGGAAACGGTGCCCGATGCATTCTCAAGCCCAAGTCCGGCATAGACCGTGCCGTTTATTGTTACGGCTATTCCTCCGTATTGTTTTACGGGGAAGGCAGCTTTAGGCTCCCAGTTGTGTGAAAGGGTGTTGAATTTCCATACTTCGTTGGCGATGGTATCACGTTTGCCGCCTATGAAATAGGCGGAGTTTTCGATGGAAATGCCTGCTGCCGAATGTATAGGATCAGGGGCGCCGGAGGTTGTGACAAGTTCCCAGCGGTTTTGATTGGGCAGGTAGGAGTACATTTCACTTGTGCGGTTGTTAGTTGCGTCGAGACCTCCGAAGACATACGCTATGTCATTCACGGCAACTGCTGCTTGCCATTTTCTTGCCGTGCCGGGGATGGCGACGATGGGGTTCCATTGGTTGACATAATAAGACCATACCTCTTTGGTGCATTCCAGTCCTTTATCCCCACCGACGAGGTAGGCCGTATTACCTATGACAAAGGAGGAGGGCGAATTGGGTATGCGCGGGCTTCCGGGGAAAATGGCTACGGGCGTAAAGATGGGGGGCAGCACAATTTCCAGTTCTGCGCCGTAGGCTGTCTGTCCGTTGCTGTTTTGGGCGAAGGCTCTGGCGTAGTATGTGGCGCCACCCCTTAGTCCGCTGATGTAGCCGCTGAAGGGGCCTTCGTTGTTGGAAAATTCTTTGTAGTTGTTGAGTACGGTTGGGTTTTTGGATGTAGACCAGCAAAATCCGGCTACGGTGATAGTTCCCATGCCTGCGCTTAGTACCTCCCCTCTTACTCCGACGGAGCCGTCGGATATACTGAATATGTCTGTCGACACTACGACGGGCTGGTTGTTGCGCGTAGTAAATTCAATCATATCGCTATATGTCGTGCCGAATGAATTGGTGGCAAACGCTCTGACGTAATACTTTGTAAATGGAGTCAGGTTTGATATTATACCTTCAAAACTGCCGGCAGGGTTGACGCTTACATGGTCGTCTATTGTCGGGGTGGCCGAATCCGACCAGCAAACGCCTTTAGACGTGACTGGGGTATCTCCGTCGGATAGTAAGGCTGCGGTGTATGAGGCGTCAACAAACCGCCATTCCGATATGCTGAAGTATTCGAGTTCCGGCTTACCGTTTTTTGTATTGAATGATTCGGTGTCGCCGCAGAAATAGCCGAAGTCATTTTTGACAAAGGCCTGCATGTAGTATGTCGACATAGTATCAAGCCCTGTCACCCTGAAGGCAAAAGAATCAAGGCTAAGCGGCGAAGGGATAGTGTCCTTGATGGACATGTCCGGTCGACGTGAGAGGAAGACGCCCCGTTCGAGGATGCCACCTTCCCCCTTTTCCAGGATATTTCCTCCGGCTATGACGGATGTACCCTTTACGCTGTCCGGTTTCAGGGTGGTTATGCTGCCCAAGCCGTTCGTTGTCGTTTTCCTAAGCTCGACGCCAAGTCCTTCGCCCATCTTATTTTCGGCAAAGGCTCTTATGATGTATGTCGTGTTTGGCTTAAGCTCCGTTATCAAGACGTTATATGCTACTTTCCCGTCGTTTGCAGGTGTTGTTGCGGCGACAAATTCCTTCTTTTCACTTCCGTCTTCTTTGCTTACATAAAATCCGTATTTGGTTGCCGGCGCGCCGTTATGCTTGGAAATGACAGCGTATGCGTCGATAGAGTTAGCTTTGACTCCCCTTATGGAATCGGCTGTGATTTCAGGAGCTCCTCCATTAATAATGCCTTCAGGCAATTCAGGGTTATCAAGACAGCCGTAGAACAACCCTATACAGGTGGAGATCGACAATATTTTGCAAAAACATTTCATGTGTCCATTCAATTAAAAAAATATACCTATACCTGCGTTCAAATATGCTTTAAAGTTCAATTTGCTATCGTCTTTAAAGCTCAATATATTACAGCCGACAGTTACATACCACCCGCCGAGATCCAGCATTGCATCCACTTCGGCAGTTACCCCTTTATAAGGCGCGTCGGCTTTTTTATACCAGGAGTAAATGCCTTTTCCTGCGCCCAAGTCATCAACCTCTTCATACTTTAATATTATGTCCTTCTTCCAGTATCCTGCGCCGACAGAAAAATAAAACGGTTTGTATACGGCGATTACGCCCCCCGTTGCAGCGTAAGTATTGGCTTTCTGGCCCACGGATTCCAGGAGAGTTGGCTTCGGTATATCTACCGGTTCCTTACCGTTAAACTCGCCGTCATAGGATTGAAAAGGGAAGTTTGTCTTGAAACGCAGGTATCCTCCCCAGCGCCGGCTTGTGACGCCTACGGTAATCCCCGCCGGCGTTAAGGGGGAAAATGCGTATCCGGCAAAGAACCTGACTGTTCTCGCATGTGTGGCAATCGTCGGCGCTTCCTGCACTATGACGTTTGGGGCGTTGATCTCATCCAATTGCTCCGTCCAGTAGGCCGCCATCTCTTCGCTTGGGGGTGTGCCTATCCCTTCAGTGTAATAGCGTACCAATAGGTTGATTGCCGGTGTGTCTTTTTCCGTAGCTCTAACATTAAGTCAACTGAGACAGCGATTCATGAGGTTATACATTGAAGTGCGCATACGTTCGTTTTTCGTCCATATTGTTGTCAGTTGACTAATGCTGTACACGTCGCAGTAGGGCATACCCTCGCTATAAAACAAACGGGCGTCGCTATAATCGAGGCGTTTCATTGCTTCATCCCCTTTTCTATTGTGCTCTGCATATTGTTGTGCGGTTATGCACAAAGGAAATCCTGTAAATATGATCAACATCCAAAATATTTTCATAACAACAATTACCAATACGTTACTCTGCTTTTTATCAATACTCCGTCAATATCGTAAATATCATACAAGTTGTCTTCCCGTTGAAAAGCCTGATTCTCTCCCGCTTTTTCCGAATATACGTATTGGCAGGTTATCTTTTCTTCTCCACGGCTGTCAATCGCTCCATATTTTTGTGTTTGTATGTTGCGTACTATTTTGTATTTCCCAAAAGTCGCTTTTTCTTCATATAGAGCGTTCTTGTCTTCTATTTGTTTTTCTTTTATAGAGATGAACAATTGTCTTACCTCTTCGGTTGCTTTCAGAGACATTGCTTTGGAAAAATCCGCATCTGCACCGGCGTAATTCCCTGCGTTCATTTTTTCTTTTCCTGAGGATATTAATGCGGTATATTCCGCCTCTGTATCTTCTTCAATTGTTGGCTGAGGGGTAGGCATTAACTGGGGTTGCAGCGTTATGTCGTCCGGTTGTTTAACGTCGGGTTGGCTATTCCCCTGCGTATTTGTTTCATCGGGAGCGCCGCTTTCGGGAATAACGCTGCCGTTATCTGTCGTTGTTTCCTCTTTTAGCGGCTCGTTCCCTTCAATATCTTTCTCTGTTGCGGGCGGCAAATCTATTGATGCGAGCGTAGTACCTTTTCCTTTTCCTACAAATATGGCGACTGATGTTCCCATAGCGACAAATATACAAATTAAAGAGATAGCTAACGTCCTTCTCTTCCTTTTCTTCCTGTTATTAGTTCCGGCATGTGACGTTTTGATATTGGGCATTAATGTGGTATGATAAAACTGAGTGTCTTCGTCATCATCATCACCATTTTCGCAGGTATTTGTTTCTTCCCGGTAGTTGTTTTCCGTTTTTTCCTCAAATGACGGCATATCCAAGTCCGCCAACATTTCCGTCAGGCTACGGTAGCGGTCGGCCGGATTAATCTGCATGGCCTTCAGGATAACCTTTTCCGTTGCGGGAGTAATATCGGGATTGAGTTCCGACGGGTCGGGGAGCGTTCGTGTCGCCCTGAGGATAGATTCGGTAGGTATTTTCCCTGTGAGCAGGTTGTACATGGTAGCGCCTAACGAATAAATATCCGGGCAGGGCGAAAACAGATGTGTTCCCTCGTTATCATACTGTTCGATAGATGCAAAACCTTTTGACAGCGTCAGCATGGTAGTGCTTGTTTCCGTATTTTCCACATCATATCTTTTGCTTACGCCAAAGTCTATCAGGCGGGCGTTGTCCTTCCTGTCGATGAGTATGTTGCTCGGCTTAATATCTAAGTGCAGGATATTTTTCTCATGTACAAACTGTAATGCTTTTCCTATCTGATGCGTATATTTCAGCAGTCTGTCTTCCGGCAAGACGCCGTCTTTTTCAAGGATGTATTTCAACGAATATCCGGCGATATATTCCATCGCGATATAGGCGGTATTATTTTCTTCGAAGACATCCAATACGTTGACTATATTAGGGTGATGTACGTCCGAAAGTATTTTGGCTTCCTTGATAAGCTTGTCCTTGAACTTCCCGAACAGTACCCGCCCTGTTTCGGAATGGACGTTTACGGACAGGCCGTCGGCAGCTCGGTAACAGTAATCCTTGAAGAAATATTCCTTTATGCCGATAGGCACTTCCGTCCGGATAGCGCCTAAAGGCCCTTTTACTTCCGTAAACAGTAGACCCTTATACGTTATCCCGAACCCTCCTTGTCCAACAACTTGGAGCAGTTGGTACTTTTTGTTTTGGAGATAGTGACCGACAGGTAAATTCATTTAGCGCATTCAATTATACGCCAAAAATACGCTATTTATATAAAGGAATAAAAAAAAGAGAGAAGATTTTGCTTATACCCTGTCGAATCATGTACATTTTGTATAGGAATAATGTAAAAAGAGAAATTATCGCGGGTCTTTCCGTCGCATGATTCCATCAGTATATCTTTTATTACTTCCGCTTCTGCCTGTTTACTGAAGACGGCGGCTAATTCTTCATCGGTAAAGTTTTCAAGTATGCCGTCGGTGCACATGAAGAAGTAATCGCCGGGTTGTACGTCCTGGATCAGCGCAACATCGGCTTCCGCATGAACGGCTGTTCCCTGTATGGCGCGCAGGATTATGTTTTTCTTCGGATGCTTCAGGGCTTCTTCGCGGGTTATCTGTCCTATTTTAACGAGTGAATTGACTAACGAGTGGTCTTCCGTCTGATATATGATTTGGCCGTTACGAAACTGATAAATGCGGCTGTCTCCTATGTGCGCCAGCGTGACGCCGTTGTTGCCGACGTATAGCATGGTAAGGGTTGTCGCCATTCCTAAGGCTTCGGGATGTTCGGATACGTAGGTGTCGAAGTGGGCTTCCGTATACTGTACGGCCTTTTGTACAAATTCGGGGGTGGGGTCTTCTTTCAGCAGGGATGAGAAATATGTCGAAAAGTAATCGCAGGCCATCGAGCTTGCTATTTCTCCTTTTTCTACTCCTCCTACTCCGTCGCAGACCAAGAACAGTCTCCTGTCTCCGGTATTTATTTCCGGCGATGGGTATATGAAATCCTCGTTGTTCCTCCTGAAGCCTTTTTCGCTGACGGCGCAGGGCTTGTTGATTGTAATGTCCATAATAGTCGATACGTTATTCGTTAAAGCGAAGTACGGTGTGTCCGATAATGATTTCGTCATCATTGTTCAATATCACGACTTCTTCTTCTCCTATGAAATTGCTATTATATAACGTGTGGTTTTTGCTCTTATTATCGGAGAGGTAATGTTTATATCCTCCTCTGGCGTCTTTTTTGACTTCAATGCGGACGTGTTCGCGGCTCATCGAACGGTCGAGCGTCTGAATACTTATTGTAGCCTGGGATGGGCGGGTTGATTTGCGACCTATGATCGCTGTGCCTTCATGCAGGGGGAATACTTGCGACGGGGTATTGTCGTCGGCAATGACCGTCAGTTTGCCCGTCGTTTTTCTTAATGGTTGAATGAGTGCGGTGTCGGATGCTAAAAAACCTGCGTCTTCTTTCTCCTGAAGCAGGGAAACAGGCACAGGGCATTTACATTTAGGGCACTTAAAGGATGTTATACCGGGAGGAAGTTTATCCTCATCTACTTTTAATCCTACGTGACAATGAGGGCATTTGACCGGAATCATACACCGGAATCATATAATAATTGAGATGTCCGGATCGCTTATATCACTGAAGTATGAGTCTATCATATCGGCATCCGAAAGCATAACGGAGCCTTCCGAAAGCGTTATAAAGTCGGGGGTATCCATATCGTCGATGACGACAAATTCAAACATGCCCTCATCATTATCCATATCAATGACCACTGCTTCCGACATCAAAGAGTTGGTGTCGTCTATCGTTACGAAGGTGTATTCTTCTGCTTGCATATACATATAGTGTTTTGAGTTATTACAACATGCGACAAAGGTAAAAAAAGCGGCCGTACCGCCTTCCTTTATATATTATTAATAATCCTGGCTCGGCAGTTGATGTACGAAAGGTATGTCTTTATTATACGAAAGGCATTATTCGCCTGACGTCCATTTGGCTTTACAGGAAGGGACGGGGCACTGCTTTTTGTTCGCCAGCGACTCCCAGGGTATCTCGCCCAGGAAGGTGCCGCACTTCGGGCATACATAGTCTATCTTGAACCGGTTGGACAGGTCTTGCAGTTGCTTCGGTATCTTGGCCGATTGCTTAGCGCCCATGTATATGCCTGTGGCGGGTGCGCAGATGGCTATAAAGAGGCTGATCCCGAACAGGGCGGGGCTGCCCTTGCCCATGAAGCCGATCAGTATCCCGATCACTCCGGGAAGGGCGAAGGGCAGGGACTGGAACAATCGTGTCTTGAATTGATTGGACGACTGTATGCGTACTTTTTGTTCGACATATCCGTCGTATACGCTTTTGAGCGAGGAGAAAGCTTCGCTGTAATCATTCCCGCTTTTCAGGGCTTCGGATATGTTGAGGGCGAAATCCGGGCCAAGCCTTACTTTGTCCCTGAGCGTGATGCGCTTCCGCATTATTTGAACCCCGTTCACGTATGTCCCGTTGGCCGAATCCAGGTCTTCCAGCAGCAGGCAGCCTTCCGCGTCGCGGAACAACAGTGCGTGATACCGGCTGACGTAGGGATCGTTAGCCGTATAATCGTTATCGCTGGCCTTTCCTATCCTGATTTTCATTGTTGTTGCGGACTATCTTCCGTCTTTCTTATTTCTTTCTCAAACGAATCCTTCAGCGTTTTCAGCGGGTCTTTGGATATTACCAGCTCCTTGGGCTTGCCTTCGGCCGTGAGTAACAACAGGCGTTGCTTGGGAAGGTTTATCTGTAAGATATGATTCTTGTTGATTATGTGACTTTTCCCTACACGTATCAGTATGTCGCTGCTGCCGGTCACCTGCTTCTCAAGTATTTCTTCTATCTTACCTATGTTGATGGCGAAGGTGAACTGGATATTATTGGATAGTAACAGTTTCGTGTAATTACGATCCGCCTCGAAATATAGAATCTGACCTATCTTGATACGCAACAGCTCGTCTCTTGTTTTTATTATCAGGTATCTGTCCATTTAGTACGGTTTTAACATTTGATATTTTTTATCGGAAAGCAAAGATACTACATAAAACTCATTAAACCATAGATGCG
>JAIRZN010000032.1 GCA_031267205.1 Tannerellaceae bacterium
CCTAACTACAAGCCCGCCTCCGTTAATACTCGTACCGTCGCGACGCCTGTCTACCGCTACGACGTGGCGCGCGGGAGCGTCGAGAAGTTTCCCTTCCTCGATCCCTCGACGCCGGAGACTGACGCGGAATACCTCCTTCAGCTCGGCGTCAGGATGATAGACAAGCGTCTCCAGGCGCGTAGCCGCGTTGTCTGGGAATGTGAGGCCAACGAGATGATGTCCGCAGCCTTTCGTCTTGAGAACTATGCCCAGGCGCACATACCGCTGATGCTGATGCAGTATCCTTACGTCAAGTACAACCGCAACCCGCGCTTCGTCCTTAGTCGCAGGACGTATAACTATACCGGCCTGAGCTACGACGTAAACACTCTTGGGCGCATACTCGGCGTAGCTTCCGGTTCGCCTGCCGCTAATGCCGGCATAGCTGAGGGAGACGTAATTGAGAAGATAGATAACCTCACCATGGAGTATTCCGCCGAGGAGTATACCGCCGCCTACAAGCAATTTATCACCGCAACGATGCCGTACCGCGACAGATCTACCTTATTCGCCGACGCAAACGGCTTTGGCTACTGCATGTACTGGGACAAGTTCAAGTACGCCCAGGTAGCCGCCGCCATCAAGGCCCAGCGCAACAGGGCTGTCTTCGCCTACTTATTTAAGTACGCCCCATACGTGAACCCGTCGGGCGCCAACGTCTGCCGCTTCAACGTGCAAAGGCGGGGCGAGAAGCTCACCGTCATGGTGTACCCCGAAGTGCGCACCGAAACGACCATACTCGTGAAGTGATGAAACGCAACCCCGAACAGGCGCCGACCTATCCCCGTAGCTTCGAGAAAAAGACAGGTTTCGACAGTATACGTCGTCTTGTAGGCGGGAAGTGCCTCTGCCCCTCGGCGAGCGAGCTTGCCTACGGGCTGAGGCTGTCGACCGACTATGCTACCGTCTCCGTATGGCTCGACCAGGCCGGCGAGTTTCTCAATATATTGCGGGCCGGCGACAGTTTCCCTATTGATAACTACTTCGATCTACGCTTTTCGCTCAATGAAATAGGTCCCGCAGGAACGTTCATAGACAAGGACGACCTGCGCGATATGCAGCTATCGCTAAAGACAATCGCCGACATCGTCAAATTCCTCAACCCGGACGCCGGACAGACGCCCGCATACCCGTCGCTAGCCGCCCTGACCTCCGGCGTGATGCTTTTCCCTGATATTATAAGACGGATAAACGCTATCATAGACGAAGACGGCGAGATACGCGACAACGCCTCCCCCGGATTACTTAAGATACGCCGCGAGATAGACAAGGCGAAGGCCGGCATCTCCGGTAGCCTCTACTCCATTGTCCGCGCAGCGCAGGCCGAAGGGATAATCGGCAAGGACGTCTTCCCGACCATGCGCGACGGACGGCTCATGATACCCGTAGCCCAGGCTTTCAAGCGAAAGATACGGGGCATTGTGCACGACGAATCCGCTACCGGCAAGACCGTCTTCATCGAGCCGGAGGCTATCGTGGAAGCCAACAACCGCATACGCGAGCTCGAAGGCGAGGAAAGGCGCGAGATCGTGAAGATACTAACAGCTTTTACCGATACCATACGCCCGTTTGCCGACGACCTTATACGCTCGTACAACTTCTTAGTCGGCATCGACTTCATCCGCGCTAAGGCCCTCTTTGCCGTCGACATAAACGCTATCCGCCCCCAGATGGACGATATGCCGCAGCTCGACTGGATTCGCGCCGTGCATCCGCTGCTATACCTATCGCACCTTGAGCAGGCGAGGAAGTCTAAACCCGTCGTCCCGCTGGATATACAGCTCTCGGCAGACAATCGCCTCCTTCTCGTATCCGGCCCCAACGCCGGCGGCAAATCGGTATGCCTCAAAACGGCGGGACTGCTCCAGTACATGCTCCAATGCGGCCTGCTCATACCTGTCGGCGAAGGATCGCGGACGGGTATCTTCTCCGGTATATTTATTGACATAGGCGACGAACAGAGCATCGAAAACGATCTCAGTACTTACAGCTCACACCTGATTAATATGAAATACTTCCTGAAGAATTGCAGCGGGACGACGCTCCTGCTCATCGACGAGTTCGGCAGCGGTACCGAGCCACGTATCGGCGGAGCCATTGCCGAAGCGTTGCTCGACCGCTTCAACCGCAATAAAAGCTACGGCATTATAACAACGCATTACCAGAACCTCAAAGACTTCGCCCAAAATACTCCAGGCATCATCAACGGCGCCATGCTTTACGACAGGCAACTGATGAGGCCGCTTTTTCAACTCTCCACAGGCAATCAGGGCAGCTCCTTCGCCGTCGAAATAGCTCGCATGACGGGCCTGCCGGAGGAAATAATCAACGACGCCTCGGCAAAGGTCGGCGAGGATTATATCAACCTCGACAAATACCTCCAGGACATCGTCCGAGACAAGCGTTACTGGGAAACCAAACGCCGAAATATCCGCCAGGAGGAGAAGAAGATCGAAGAAGCCGCCGCACGCTACGAGGAAGAGTTGGCAACGATAGACAAAGACCGCAAGGAACTCCTCCGCCAGGCGCGCGAAGATGCCGCACGCATCCTTGCCGAGGCTAATGCAAAAATAGAAAATACTATCCGCGAGATAAAGGAATCTCAGGCGGACAAGGTGCAGACGGGACGGGCAAGGAAGTCGCTCGATGTATTCAAGGCTTCCCTTGACGCCTCGCCTGACCCCGACGACAAACTGACGCGCCGCCTAACCGCCCTTAAGCGCAAGAAGGTCGTGAAGCCTGACGTCGTCAACAATAATACCGCGATAGCCTCCGGCGATCTCGTCCGCCTCAAGGGGCAGACTGCGCCGGGTGTCGTGATGGATATTGACAGAGCGCGGGCGACGGTAGCCTTCGGAACGATAAAGAGTGTCGTCGCCGTCGACAAATTGGACAAGCTGAGCAAAGGGCAGCTCAGGAAAGACGAGCGCGCAAACTCTCCCGCCGCCAACCGTATGGCCGACGGTATGCGCGAGAGGAGACTTAACTTTACACAGGAACTTGACGTCAGGGGAATGAGGGGCGAAGAGGCGCTCCAGGCGGTGGCTTACCACGTCGACGACGCCGTCATGTTCGGCGTCTCGCCAGTCCGCATACTTCATGGTACAGGTAGCGGCGTTCTCCGGCAGCTTATACGCGATTACCTCCACTCGGCGCACGGCGTAGCTTCCTGTCGCGACGAGCATGTCCAGTTCGGAGGCTCCGGCGTCACGGTTGTTGAACTGGATTGAAACTACTTCTTCTTGACCGACCAGCCGAACTTGCCGACTAACTCCCCAAGCGTGTAGTAATTGCCGTGGGCGTAGGCGATCAGGCCGGCACCTTGCATGTCGAAGGCTCCGCTTTCCTTGTCGATGTATTTATCCTCCGCCCGGATGTTGACAACGTCCGATATATACATGTCATGGCTGCCCAGTCCGATTATTTCGCGCACCCTGCACTCGATGCATAGCGGAGACTCGTCGATGACGGGCGCGCTTACAACCGAGGCCCTGCCTGGCGTCAGGCCCATGGCGGCGAACTTGTCATGCTCCCTGCCCGAAACGACGCCGCACCAGTCGGTCGCGTATGCCGTATCGCGGGTAGTCAGGTTAATCACAAACTCCATATTCTTCTTCAGTATCGACGCCGAATATCGCTCCGGGCGTACCGAGATGTAACACATCGGGGGATTCGTGCACAGCGTCCCCGCCCACGATACCGTAAGGATATTGTACTCCGACGGCTCGCGGCCGCAACTAATCATTACCGCCGGCAACGGATATATCATCGTGCCCGGCTTCCAGTCCGTTTTCATCCTTGTCTGTTATTTGATTACAATGTCTTCCTTATTTACCTTGCGCTCGCAGTAAAGGCACTTCAGCGTACCTTTTTCCTTATCAATCACGGCGAAGCGGCTGGCCATAGGTTCGTTGTTTGTGATACACTTCGGATTGTTGCACTTCACCAGACCGATAACCTCCGAAGGCAGCGAGACGGATTGCTTGCGTATCACCTCGTAGTCGCGTATCTCGTTAAGTATGACATTAGGAGCTATCAGGGCTATGCGATCGATCTCGTCCTTCTCAAAAAACTTGCCGGCTATCTTTATCATACCCTTGCGTCCCATCTTTTTGCTCGGAAAGTTATTCCCGATCGTGATCGCATTCGTTTCAAGCTTATCCAGCTCCAACAAATGGGCTACCTTGAACAACTGCCCCGGCGGAATATGGTCGATAGCTGTGCCGTTTTCAAGGGCGGCTACCTGCATCTCTCTTCTCTTTTGTGTAGACATAATTTCTCAGATTAGATGGTTAATACCCAGTACATCGCAAATAATGGCCTGGCGAATGAAGACGCCGTTGCGCGCCTGTTGAATAAAATAAGCCTTAGGACTATCGTCCACGTCGCGGGCTATCTCATTCACCCGCGGCAGGGGATGCAGTATGCGCAGGTTATCCCGGCTCCGACCGATCATACTCCTCTTGAGGATACATACGTTCTTCACGCGCTCGTACTCCTCCGGGTCGGTGAAGCGCTCCCGTTGCACGCGGGTCATATACAATATGTCGGAACAATTAATTATGTCCTCCGTGAATTCGGTATGCTCCGCGTACGGGATGCCCTGAGCGTCGCAGAAGTTCTTCTGCTCGTCGGGCATCCTCAACTCGTCGGGCGCAACGAAATGAAACGAGGGGCGGAAGTGCGACAGGCCGACGATAAGGGAATGCACCGTCCGGCCGTACTTTAAGTCGCCGACGATCGTTATCGTCAAGTCGGTCAGCCTCCCCTGCGTCTTGTGTATCGAATACAAGTCGAGCAACGTCTGCGAAGGATGCTGGTTCGCCCCGTCCCCAGCGTTGATAACCGGAACGCCGGCCACTTCGGACGCGTACCGGGCCGCTCCCTCAAGATAGTGACGCATGATGATAAGGTCGGCGTAATTGCTGACCATCAATATAGTATCCTTCAGCGTCTCACCCTTGGAAGAGCTTGTCGTGGAGGCGTCCTGAAAACCTATCACACGGCCTCCGAGACGGTTTACCGCCGTCTCAAAACTGAGACGCGTACGGGTCGACGGCTCAAAAAATAGCGAAGCCGCCACCTTTCCTTCCATCAAAACCCTGTCGGGATTAGCCTCGAACACGGCCGCGCTATCCAGTATACGCAGGATATCTTCCTCCGAACACTGATCTATCGACACCAAGCTTTTAAGTTTCATAAGAGTAAAATTTTTACAGTCGCATTAATTTCGCCGCTAAAGATAGTTCTTTTTAGCCCAAACCGACCATCGCCATATATTTTTACCCG
>JAIRZN010000087.1 GCA_031267205.1 Tannerellaceae bacterium
GTTCTTAGGCACCATATAAGTGGCGTATATTCCGGCGAATGGTTGATAATGAGAGTCCTCCAACAGACTTGATGAACGCACGGCGACAGGCCCGTGGACTACGTCTAAGAAGGCCATCAGGTCATCTATCAAAGCTGCGGGGAGACCGGCGCGCAGGAAATAACGCAGTATCGTCTCGTTGTTTGCCTCGCTTAGGGCTATGGGATAAAGCTCGTTAGTCTCCATAAACTCGTCGAAGACATCGGTACAGATAACCACCGTCTTGGGAATCGTGACCGACATATTACCGCTACCAAGCTCAGGGTAGTTCTTAACCATGGTGCCGATAAAAGCCAATCCCCGACCTTTGCCTCCAAGCGAGCCGTTGCCGATGCGGGCAAAGTTGCTGTATTCGTCAAACCGCTCCTTCTGGTAGACCGCGACGACGCCGGTGTTCTTCATCCTGCGGTAGTGTACGATGAGGTCGAAGATAAGCTGCCTCGCCTCGTCCATATCCCTGTAATCGCCAACGTCAATGCGCTTCAATATTTCCGCCGGCGGAAACATGGCGCGGGAATAGAAGAAGCGAGAGAAGTGATTTCTCGAAAGATGGTACACCAGCGAATCGTCCGGTATGTTGAATACTTTCGTCTGAAGGTCTTTGAGGTCTTTTATACGCATGATTTCCTCGCTCGTATCCGGATTGAGGATGATGAAGTCGCCGAATCCGAAGCGGAGCATTATTTTCTTCTTCAGGTCTTGCGGATAGCTCTTCGAGTTCTTGTCGATAAAGGATGCGCCCAACTCTTTGGCATATTTCTTATTGTCCGACTCCGAGGATTCAAGCACCAAAGGTATGACTAATCCACTCTTCCTCACGTAACGCCCGAAGGTATATCCGGCTAAAGGATCCTTTATCCCGTCGCGCATGAAGCTCATATCGGATATAATGCCGAGCATATAATCCTTGTATTGCTCAAATATTTGGATGGCCTCCTCGTAGGTACGCGCAAGCAGTATCTTTGGGCGTCCACGCATGCGCAGGGTGCGCTGATGGTCGTTGAGCGCTTCCTTGGAAAAGGCTTGGCTTTGCTCCAGCACAAAGCGGTATATATTAGGCAGGGCGGAAGAGTAAAAGCGGATGGAATCCTCGACCAGCAGGATGATTTGCACGCCTACGCTGGCTGTATCGTAAGACGCGTTCATCTTGTCCTCTATCAGCTTGATGATAGCCAGTAACAACTCCGAATTACCGAGCCAACTGAAGACGTAATCAATTGCGCTGAGGTCTTCGCGGGCGACTCGCTTTGTCACCTCCTTTGAGAATGGCGTCAGCACTACAATAGGAATGTTCGGGTAGGATTTTTTTATTTCTTCCGCAGCGAGAAATATATCGCGATTGCCCATATTGGGCATGCAGATAATCAATTCAAAATTACGGTTTTCCAACTCGGCGAGGGCCTCATCTTCAGTGGACACCTGAGTGAATCGCGGTGGATAGCGCAGGCTCAGCGAGGTGTATTCATTGAACACTTGTTCATCGACTCTGCCGTCGTCTTCAAGCATAAAGGCATCGTATTTGGTGGCGACAAGCAGCACATTATATATGCGCTTATTCATCAAATTGGCAAACGAAGCGTCTTTAAATACAAGGCTCTTAAAATCAGGGATGCCGCTCATACGTGATATTATTTATTGCCCGACACAGGCGCCGACCCGGAGAGGCGACGCCGTGCTCGGAGATGCGGATGCCAAAGTATGTGCAATTAGCTCGTCACTTGTTGTCCGCGTTGTTAGTCGATCCGGCAGCGGAGTTGGCAGGCCGCCTTGCGGGCGTGGTTGACTGCCTGTTTGTCGCGGCATTGGCCGGCTGACGCGTAGTTGATCGTGTAGTATTGGCTCCGGCAGGCCGGCGGGTGGTTGAAGAATTAACCGGTTGGCGGCTGGTGGCTGGCCTTGTAGCATTGGTTGGCTGCCGGTTTGTTGCCGGCTGCTGTTGCCGGTTTGTTGCATTGGCCGGCGGGACGTTGATGGTGTTTGTATTGGTCTGAGCGCCCGTAACGCGCCTGACGGCAAGCCGTCTTACAAACGTATTCGTGGAGTGCTGTGTCGTATTGTTATTGTAATCTTTGAACTCACGGGTGAGGATGAGCTGGCAGTTGTTCATCCACGACTTATATGTGACAGCGCGTTTGTAAGCAATATACTGAATCAGATCAGGGTCATTTTTGAGAACGGCGTATGCTCCATTCTTAGCCGACTCCAGTCCGTCAATGGCGACAGAGCGTTCAAACATCTGGCGTTTATTAGCGCCGTTGACAATGACGGGCGGTAAAGTAAGCGTCTGTCCTCTTCCGGCGCCTTTAAGGGTGATTGTCAATATCAGGCTCTCATACCGTTTCACCGGCATGCGTTCGATGGTCATATACATATCCAGATTCAGCGCATTGCCTTTCAGCTCGGCTCTGTTCAGTTTGACGGATACGTTGCCTTGCTGTACTTGAGCGTGCAAGACAGGTACATAGCTCAGCATTATGCTTATAGTTATAAAAAACAATGTTTTCATCATCTCATTAATTGATAATATATACTACACTAACACCTATTTGAGTCGGCCCGATATAGTTCCTCGTCAGTAGTTCGGATTGTTCAGGCTTAGTGTATAAAGATTTACTGTATTTTAAACTCATATATCCTACGCCAAGCGAAAATTCAAGGTTTAGCCGTGGCGTCAGGTACAGGTGATAACCGTACGAAAGCCCACCACCGTATGCCGTGCCACCTTTATACAGGTACCTTCTCGTAAAGCCGAAAAAAGGCAATGACATACGCTCTACATCGAAGCCCAGATATAAACCATGTACGCCGATAAAATGTTCGTTGAAGCTTTCCCTAAACCAGTAACGAACCTCCGGTTGAACCAGATAGTGTTTCCAAGCATGAGGCTTCTGCAGAACCCATCCGTTGTAGTTTGCCGATAGACTTACGGAGAAGGTTTTATTGATAGCGTACTCTCCCCCTACGTTCAACGTCCCTGTGGCGTCAAAAACGAGGTTACTTTTGATTGCAATTTGTTGCGAATAAACAGAGAACGTCGTAAATACGAAGAACAGGAAACTCACCCACAATTTACCCATAACAGTTAGTTGTCATTATTAATAATTCCACAAATATAAAGGAAATATTTCATACAAGTCCGTTCGGTTTATTTTTTTAGCTCAAAAAAGCATACGAAATTAAAAAATTTATTTGAACGTAAAGACCTTCTTGTAACTCCATTTGCGACCGCTTGTGTTATATAATTCGGCATGAAAGATATAAACTCCTGTCTTTAAGCGGCTACCCGACGAAGACTTCCCGTCCCAGAGTATCTCTCCCGATAGTCCTTGTAATTCGTGGTTCGGAATTTCCGCCACCCGCATACCGGCCATATTATATATGTGTATGCGGCATCGGTAATCGTAGGTCTCCACCCTGTAAGCTATGCCGTAAATTCCGTCTTGCATCAGTATTGGCGCGGATATGCCTGTCGTATTGTCGTCGTCAGGGTCTTCTTCGGGTGTCAATCTGGAATTGGGCGAACCGGGCGTGCCCCCCCTTGTGTCTATGGACAGGTAGATGTCATCTCCTACGCGTTCCCATGATATGCCGGGCTTGGCTTTCGGGTAATCTAATTCATCCATTAGCGCACCCGTAGCGTCTTCCAACTGCAATAGCTTCCCGTCATTAGCCAAGGCTTTCGGAAATTTCTCAAGGCCGACGGCTTCTCCAGGCTCGTCCACATGAATAGGTTTGCCCTCCTTGTAAAGGATGGCGTATCCTCCGGCAGGCATTGAAAGGGCGTCGATAACTGTCCTTTTCCCATCGTAGACAAAGGCCCATCCTTTGAGCGATACAGTTGATTCGGATGTATTATGTAATTCCACGTATTCCGTTTCAGGAAAATAGATTGAGCCTTTTGGGTCGGCCATTACTTCATTTATACGCACCTGCCCGGGTATGCCGTGTGGGGTATCTTCTTCTTTTTCATACAGTATTTTCCAGGTTATTTTGGAAATCCGCCTGCCTTGCAGATCACACAATCCATCTATGGCGATAAGATATTCGCGTCCGTTTTCAAATGTTTCAGGGACGCACACGTTTACGGTCGCTTGGGTAGGTCCATACGAGAGGGACGCTTCTTCGGCGTTGTCTATTTTACAGACGGCTTTCGAAATGTCGACAGGTTTATCAAAAATGAATTGCAGCTCGTCGTCGCAGAGTATTTCTGCCGACAAGATTTCAAGGTCGGTGTATTCTTCGGTATCCGGGTCCGGTTCGCCTATATCGGTTACGTCATGCGTCACTTTCAGATTATCTATCAGGTATTCGCTGATTCGTCCTTTGATATAGCGGCAGGCGAGTATCATAAGAGCTTGGGGATTACCGGGAGTCGACATCTTGTAAGACCCTTCCTCGCAGAACTCATGCTCGTCGGCTTTACGGGTGTAAAGCGTCCAAATCCTTCCTTCTTCCAGCGTTAAGCGTATAGACACGAAAAGGTAAGGCTCGTCCAACAAATCGTTGCGCCCTGTGATACGCGGCGTGGCGCTACGTTCGCCTTCCTTCTCGTATAGCGACACACGACGGGCGTTATTCCCTGCCTGAATATAAATTGTGTCGACGCCATCTTTATATATGTATATACGCAGGTTGTTTGAATCGGTAGATTTGAAATTCAATTTCACGTCCATTTCCCAGGTCATATTTTCTTTAAAAGACAACGGGACATAGATTGAGGCGCTGCCGGATTCTCCTGTGGGGGAGATAAACCGTAACTGTCCCGAATCGATTCCAAACATATCAACGTCTCCTTTCCATGGATTATTCGACGTAATACCGGTTCCCGAAAAAGATTCGTCCAATTGTGAAAATAGATGGAATGGTAGCAAAAGCGCTCCCACCAATAAGATTACTTTCATAGTTAAGCAGTGTTTTTCATTGTTGTTAGAAATTAATTATTTTATCTTTGCGCGCATTAGCCAAGGCATTAGGCGGGCGCAAATGTAAATAATTCGATTAGCAAAACAAATTAATTAGAACTCAAAATGAAAGTAGCAATTGTTGGTGTGAGCGGCGCTGTGGGGCAAGAATTCCTGCGCGTGCTCGACGAGAGGAATTTCCATGTAGATGAGCTTGCACTTTTCGGGTCATCCCGTAGCGCCGGACGCATTTATACGTTTCGTGACAAGCAATATGTCACTAAAGAACTAAAACACAATGACGATTTCAAGGGCGTCGATATTGCTTTTGTCTCTGCAGGCGGTAGCGCCTCTGTGGAATTTGCGGAAACGATTACCCGGCATGGAACGGTAATGATTGACAATTCAAGCGCTTTCCGCATGGACGACGACGTGCCTTTAGTCGTTCCCGAAGTAAATGCCGAAGACGCCCTTAACCGTCCGCGCAACATAATTGCCAATCCCAATTGTTCAACCATACAAATGGTCGTAGCATTGAAAGCTATCGAACGCCTTTCACATATCAAGCGCATACACGTAGCTACTTACCAGGCTTCCAGTGGCGCAGGAGCGACGGCTATGGCGGAGTTAGAGCGGCAGTACGAACAGATACGAAAAGGCGAAACGCCCACTGTTGAGAAGTTTGCTTACCAGTTAGCGTACAACCTGATTCCACATATCGACGTATTCGCTGACAACGGTTATACTAAAGAGGAGATGAAGATGCACCATGAAACCCGCAAGATCATGCATTCCGACGTAGAGGTGAGCGCCACCTGCGTTCGCGTACCGGTGATCCGTTCGCACAGCGAGGCTACGTGGATTGAGACCGAACGTCCCGTCAGCGTGGAGGAAGCCCGCCGCGCCTTTGCCGAAGCCGAAGGTATAGTCTTGCAGGATGATCCTTCGCAAAAGGAATATCCTATGCCTCTCTTTGTGGCCGGGCAAGACCCTGTTTACGTGGGGCGTATACGCAAGGACATATCCAACCCGAACGGACTTACTTTTTGGACGGTAAGCGACCAGATAAAAAAAGGCGCCGCTCTCAACGCCGTCCAGATTGCCGAATATTTGGTAAGAGTCGGTAATATTATTCCGTAAACTCTATCACCGTACCGGTGGCGGTCACGGTATAGACCGAAAGAACAAGATAAAAAGATACGTGCGTATCATACGTGATATTCACGACAGCCCGCGCTTTGCCCCTAAGTTTTGCATTTTGGAGCATGTCGGTTTTCGCTTGACCGTATAATCGCTTGGACAAGCCGCCGAAGCCGAGTATATACGTGCTGGAAGAAACGCCTTCGGTCTGACCCAGCACGACGAAGTTCTTTTTTGACAATTCTACGTTTGTAAGCGTCGTGTTGTCGTTAATCATGGCTGTTGTCGTCACGCCGCAACCCGATAAAATCAGCGCACAAACCAGCAGGAGGGAAAATGTTATCTTTTTCATAATTGATTGTTATTAAATTAAAGTTATACTTTGCACAAAGATAGCATATAATCCAATCCCTTGTTCTTTTTCATCTTTTTTTCAGTCCCACGTGTGGGAAAGTTCAAAGTAGAAGTGATTGGAGGTTTCCCGCGTGTGGGAAAGCATAAAGTAGAAGTGTTTGGAGCTTGCACACACGGGGGCACGCTCTACAAGCCGGCTACGGCGGTTGCACGGTGCGCGGGGCGGCTCAATCGGGAGAGCTACGGCCACGCCTACGGCCGGAACGCCGTCGATGCTTTCCCGAAGGGGAGAAAAAAAAGATAGGGGAGGCAAAGGGGTTGATAATGCAGGATGCCCGGCTGTTGATAACTTTTTCGTTCATTATAATATGCCTTAGGCGGAGATAACCCGCCCGTCCTGGAGGCGGATAATGCGGTCGGCATGAAGGGCGAGGCCTTCGTCGTGGGTTACGATGACGAAGGTTTGCCTCATCTTCTCCCTAAGCTCGAAGAACAGGGCGTGAAGTTCTTCCTTATTCCGTGTGTCTAAGCTACCGGAAGGCTCATCGGCCAGTATGACCGCCGGGTTGTTTATCAGGGCGCGGGCTACGGCTACGCGTTGTTTCTCGCCTCCGGATAGTTCCGCCGGTTTGTGGTTGAGGCGTTCGGATAGTTGCATGAAGTCAAGTATCTCCTTCGCCTTTTTTTCCGCCGTCTGATATTTCTCTTTTCCTATCAACGCCGGTATCATGACGTTTTCCAAGGCTGTAAATTCGGGGAGGAGTTGATGAAACTGAAACACGAAGCCGATGTTGCGATTGCGGAAGGCGGCAAGCTCCCTTTCGTTCAGACTATCTAAACGGACGCCGTCAATCGCGAGGCTTCCGCTGTCTGCCGGATCCAGTGTGCCGATTATTTGCAGAAGGGTTGTTTTGCCGGCTCCGCTTGGGCCGACTATGGCGACGATCTCGCTCTTTTCAATGTGCAGGTCTATGCCTTTCAGCACTTGCAGGCTTCCGAAGCTTTTAGTAATCTTCTCCGTCCGTATCACTCGTATACCGATTTATACCAGTCCAACCGTTTGTACCACTCGTTGAGCGACTCCAGATTCCTTTGGGGAACGTAGACGGATATGCCGCAGAAGCGTTCCTTGTCTATCGGGACTATAAGCCCGCTGCCGTAATCGCTGCCGCTGCCGCCATAGCCGAAAAAGGCTACGTCCGTCGTTTCCTTGTATACGACAACATTTTCCAGCGCAGCTTCAAACCGGGCGTACTGGTCGGGCGTAGCCAACTGTTTGATGAAGTCGGCGAAGTCGTACAGGGCATGATACTTCGTCGCCCTGAGATATTCCAAAAGCTGGATGTTTTCGACCGTTAGGTTAAGTATATCCTCTTCCTTTCCCATGAGAATTTCGCGGCAGACGGCGGCGAGGGCGTCAAGTCCGGCAGTCTCCACCAATGCGGTGGATGCGGATTTGGGCAAATTAGACCCGCCCAACTGCTCGTTGTAGTACGAGTAAAACGCGCTTGCTATCTTCTTGAGGGATCTGGACGTGTTGCCCTTTTCAAACATATACTTTATTACATAGTGGTAAGGTAAGCCGTCGGCGAGCACTTCCGTCGGCGAAGCAAGTATGTAGCCGGTGTTATCGCGCAGGGTGTATGCTACTTCGATATTCGCCATGTAGCAGTCGTCGAATATAATGAAGTCGAACGTATATCCCTTCAGAGCTTCCTTAAGGTCGTAGATTTCCATGTAGTTTGTCTCGTCCTGCCCATATGAGCGCAGGTAGTTTTTCACGTCCGCAGGCAGCCAGGCCGTACCATGGCTCCATAGCACCAGTCCGTAGCTGTCCGACCGGTAGTCCTCGTCGTTGAATATATCCGCGAGCACGCTCCTCATTACGCCGACGTCTACCGAATTGCGGTCTTCGTACGTGCGGACAATTTCCTGTTCTATTTCCCCGCTTGCACCTTTCTTTATGTTGATAAGCCGTGGCGGCTCGCTCGCCGAATCGTGGTAAACCAGCAGCTTCCCGTTATTCAGGTTCTCGCCCCCGGCCCCTTTTACCATATCCTTTATATTATCGTAGGAATATGAATTGAGGCTGTTATCCGCCGCCATGTAGACGATGACCGTCCTGCCGGGAGTGGGCAGAGGATCTTCGTCTACCCAACAACAAGAGAAAATTAATGTAGCAATCAGAATAATAGAGAAGGAAATTGTTTTTTGTTTCATACGAATAAACTTTTGTGCGCCGCAAATATACTCATCTTTTGTCAGTTTCGACGGCTCTATGTGGCGCGCTCAAGCGTATTGCGTATAAAGTCCCACGTCCTGCCCACCGAAGGGATACTCACACGTTCGTCCGGCGAGTGCGGGAATTGCAGGTCGGGACCGATGGAAATCATATCCATATCCGGGTATATACCCTGTATGATGCCACACTCCAATCCGGCGTGCATAACCTTGACCGGAGGCTCTTTACGGTACAAATCCAGGTACGTCTGCTTCATCAGTTGCAGTATGGGCGATTGTATATTGGGGTTCCATCCGTTGTAGCTGCCTCCGAACTCCACTCTTGCGCCTGCGAGCGAGAAGACGCTCTCCAAGGCCGAACACACTGACGCCTTACGGCTTTCGGAAGAGCTGCGCACAAGTATCTTTATCTCTATCAATCCCGGAGATGACAGTATGATGGCTAAGTTAGACGACGACTCGACCGTGCCGGGAAAGTCGTGCAACATGCCGGCAATCCCGTCACGGCAGCCTTCGACTGCGTTAATCAAATCGTCCTGCACCTCTTCGGGAATAAGCGTAGCGGGCATATCTACCTTCTCGGCCATAAACTGTATGCCGGGATCGACGCCTGCGTATTCCGCACGGTATAACTCCTGATAGTCCGAAACTATCTCCCACAGCGTATCCGCATTATCTTCGGGAATGGTGATTACGGCAAAGGCCTCGCGCGGAATCGCATTACGCATCGAGCCGCCGTCGATCGACGAAAGGCGTGCGCCGTAGTTGACCACAGCTTCCTTCAGGAAACGGAACATCAGCTTGTTGGCATTAGCCCGGCCGAGATGAATATCCACGCCCGAATGTCCGCCCCTCAGGCCCGTCAGGCTCAGCTTTACCGCCAAGTCCCCTTCGGGCGGGCATGTATCGTCCTTGAACCGGAATGATATGTTCAGGTCAGCCCCGCCGGCGCATCCTGCGAACAGGCTACCCTCCTCCTCCGAATCGCAGTTAATCAGCGTGCGCCCCTTGAGGAAGCCGGGCTTCAGACCGAAGGCTCCATCCATGCCCACCTCCTCGTCTACCGTAAACAGAGCCTCAACAGGCCCGTGCTTCAGCGTCGCGTCCGAAAGGACGGCCATCGCGAGCGCCGCCCCTATACCATTATCGGCCCCCAGCGTAGTATCGCGGGCCGTTACCCAATCCCCATCCACGTAGGCGTCGATAGGATCAGTCAGGAAGTCGTGCTCCACCGTACGATTTTTCTGCGGAACCATGTCCAAATGCGACTGTAAGATAATCGTGCGGCACGTTTCCCTGCCTGGAGCGGCGGGCTTACGTATAAGCACATTCCCGACCTCATCCTGCAAGGTCTCCAAGCCTAATTCTTTACCAAACCCTGCAACGAAACGGGTCACAGCCTCCATTTGCCCGGTAGGACGCGGAATCTGTGTCAACTCATAGAAGTAATTCCATACATGCTTCGGAGTAAGGTCTCTGATTTCTGATGACATAACGTTAGTATTAAAAGTGTCCCCAAATATACTACTATAAATGTAAATAGCGGCTTTGTCCGT
>JAIRZN010000117.1 GCA_031267205.1 Tannerellaceae bacterium
AAAATCTCAACGCACTGCCCACGCCGCCGCCAATACCTGCAATAACCAACTGTTTTACCATAAATCAAGTCCTCCGTAGTGTTACAACGCCAAAGATAATTCAATTTGATTGTTTTCAAACTTGCAAACATGTTTGAAAGCTTGCCTGAGTCAATTTGGAACTTGCAAACATGTTTGAAAGCTTGCCTGAATCAATTTGGAACTTGCAAACATGTTTGAAAGCTTGCCTGAATCAATTTGGAACTTGCAAACATGTTTGAAAGCTTGCCTGAGTCAATTTGGAACTTGCAAACATGTTTGAAAGCTTGCCTGAGTCGATTTGGAACTTGCAAACATGTTTGAAAGCTTCGAGTGGTTTTGGCGGGTGTTTTTTACAAAAAAGAGTTCTTGAAAATGGGGAAGGGGACGGGGGATAAAAATGGCGGCTGTCTTTGTGGTTGGAGGGCGGCTGATAATTCGAAATGGTTTACGAGGGCGGCGTCCTGTTTTGTTTTGGAAAACATGCAATAAGGTTGTACTTTTGCAGGCATGATGGAAAATGATAACAACTTCAACCGGTTACTCCTCCTCTTATTGATCACGCTGGTTATCTGCGCCGGCTTATATGGGTTGCCGGAAACAATATTCAGACATAAAATCAAAAAGGTGGACATCTTCGCCGATATTCGCGTGGACGGTGATGCGGGGGCAACGGCGCTCGATTCGCTTCGTATGCAGTTGGCCGACGCCGGGGATGGGGAGCCTTTCGTAGAAGAGAGCGATTCGACGGAGTCGTTGCCGGCGGGCGCAGTTGAGGCAGAGGTTGTCGACTCGCTGTCCGTTTCAATCGCACGCCGTGATTCCATCAGTCGCATCATGAGCGCTGCTAAGGGCATTTCCGACCCTAAGGGCGAGAGGATAGAAGATTATTCGCCGTCGCATACGGGTATGCAACGCTTCTTTTCGGCCCTGAACCATAGCCGGACACGTACCGTCAGGATTGCCTTTATGGGTGATTCCTTTATCGAAGGGGATATTATGGTGGCCGATTTCCGTAGCTCGATGCAACAGGAATTTGGCGGGCACGGAGTAGGCTTTGTGCCTGTTGCAACAACTTCCCCCCAGTATCGCCCGACTGTAAACCAGCAGACCGAAGGTTGGAAAACTTACTCCATAGTAAATAACAAGGCGCACGGCTATACGCTTTCGGGGATGATGTTTGAGGCCAAGTCGGAACAGGCCCGGCTTTCTTTCGCTACCACTACGCAGTATGCCGCGCTCAAGAGGGTTAACGCCCTGAAATTCTTATACGACAGGAACGAAGCGACAACCATGCAGTTTGTTTATAACCTCACCGACACGATCGCCTGCGCCTTGCCTCCGACGCAGACTATAACGCAGTACGAACTCGGCGATACTATATCGGACGGCAGTTTCACTTTCGCTTCTACTGCCGGGTTCCGCGCTGTCGGCCTTGCTTTGGAAGACCGCACGGGCGTCGTCGTCGATAACTATTCGCTCCGCGGCAACTCCGGCTTAGTGTTCGAACAGTTAGACCCCGCCGTCTGCGCCTCCCTATGCGCCATACGGCCTTACGACCTTATTGTCCTGCAATACGGGCTGAACGCGATGGACGAGAATATGCTCGACTATGGGTGGTACGGCGCGCGGATGGGCAAGGTCATAAGACATCTCCAGCTTTGCTTCCCTGATACCGACATACTGATGTTCAGCATTCCCGACAGGGCGAACCAATACAACGGCACGTTCGGCACCATGCCTGCCGTGCTCGCCCTGCTGCACACGCAGCGTCAGACGGCGAGGGCGGCGAGGATTCCTTTCTGGAACATGTTCGGCGCTATGGGGGGCGAAAATAGTATGACCGGCTTCGTAGATAAAGGATGGGCGGGAAAGGATTATACTCACCTTACCTTCAGGGGAGGGCGCGAGATAGCCCGCAGTTTCATGAAGGCTTTGATGAGGGAAAAGGAGTTTTATGATGGAATGTAAAACTTACGTCTTCCGCCTTGGGCTTCCGGCGTCTCTTGTCGCCCTGCTTATCAGCATACGTTTGCTTGCCTCCGGTAGCGCGCAAGACGTACAGCCTGCGCCCGGCAAAGCCCGTGAACTTAACGACACGCTACGGTCGAAGCTGACCTTCGTCGTCGATTCGCTATGCATCGTGTCCGACCCGGAGGCTTCGCTGAATCCTTTCTTTAACGCCTTAGACCTGTTGAACGCCGGAGCTGATACGGTTATTTCCATACTGCACCTCGGCGATTCGCACATACAGGCCGGTCATTACAGCGGGCGTACGATGAGGCTGATGCATCAAAGCTTCGGCAACGCAGGCCGCGGATGGATAGCTCCCTTCAAGATCACACGCTCCAACGAACCCGACGATTACTTCATCACAACGCTTATCAGGGAATGGACAGCCGGACGGGCCATACAACACCCGCCGCGATCGCCCATAGGCCCCGGCGGTATAGGGATAAAGACGCCCGCCACGTTCGTCAACTTCGATATATCAATCACACCCATCAACGGTGCGGGGTACGGCTTCAACCAGGTCATCGTTTACCGTGGCGACAAGTCGATGCCGATGTTGCCGTCAGGCAAGTCACGCGACGTAGCGCAGGTGTACGACGACAGCCGGAATCTACCGGCGGCATTTAAGATGCTGGCCGATACCATACGTTTCGGCATCCTTTCCGACACGCTGAGCCTCCAAAGCACCCGCCGTCAACAGGGGACGGATCTCCTGCTGCCGGCCTCCTCGTTCGACAATCTTTACTACGGCTTCAGCTTATCCAACGGGCAGCCGGGAGTACTCTATCATTCCGTCGGGGTCAACGGCTCGATGTTTGTCAGCTACACCGACGAGCGCTACGTCGCCATGTTGGCTGAAACCTTCCATCCCTCGCTCCTGATTATCTCGCTGGGGACGAACGAAAGTTTCGGCAGGCGTTTTACCGCGAACGAGTTTAGGGGACAAGTCGAAGACTTCCTATCGCTCATAAGGAAACGCCTTCCGCAAACGGCCATACTGCTGACAACCCCGCCGGAGTGCTATAAGAGAGTTGTGGTAAACAAGCAACGCCGCTATGTCCGTAACGAAAACACGGAGCGCGTAGCTCGCACGCTCATGCAAATAGCCGCCGACGAAGGCATTGCGTGCTGGGACCTCTTCTCAGCTACGGGCGGCAGGGCATCGTCGACGAATTGGTTCAACGGCAAATGGATGGGCCGCGACCGCATACACTTCAACAAGGAAGGGTACGAAGAACAGGGCCTGCTGCTGTTCAAAGCCCTTATAAACCTCAAAACGGAAAGAAGGAATGGAAGACCTGATTAACGAACTATTGCACAAGGTCGACTTGCCGGCCCTCGTTCCCCAACTGTCGTGGCATAAGCTGTGCGAAGAGTTTATGTACCGCCCCGAAGCGCCGATGCTTTTCAGCAGCGGCCTGTTCATGTTCCTGTTCATTGCTTTTCTGGCCATTTACATCCCGCTGCGCAAGCATCTTACGGCGCGCCTGATTTACGTTGTCCTCTTCTCCGTTTTCTTTTACTACAAGAGCAGCGGGTTGTGGTTCGTGCTGCTGTTGTGTACGGCTACGTCGGACTTTATCATTGGGCGGCGACTGTCGCTCACCGTATCCCGGCCTGTGCGCAAGCTACTCGTGGCCGTGAGCCTCTGCGTCAATTTGGGGATGCTGGCCTACTTCAAGTACTTCAACTTCATCGTCGACGCCTTCGTCCGCCTCGGACACGAAGTCGGCCACCTGCTGGGAATGACGGAGCTGGAAGCCTTGGCCTTCGAGCCAGCCGACATATTCCTGCCCGTCGGGATATCCTTCTTCACCTTCCAGTCGCTCAGTTACATTATTGAGATATACCGTCGCCGGATAGATCCGGTGTACCGCTGGATAGACTATATCTTCTACGTCTCTTTCTTCCCGCAATTAGTAGCCGGCCCCATCGTCAGAGCGCGAGAGTTCATACCCCAGATATACCGCACGCCCTCGCTCAGCCGCGCCCACTTCGGCGAAGGGCTGTTCCTTATAATATGCGGGCTGATCAAGAAGGCGGTCATATCCGACTATATCAGCCTCAACTTTGTCGACCGGATCTTCGACGCTCCCCTGCTCTATACCGGTCTGGAGAACCTTATTGGCGTCTACGGCTACGCTCTCCAGATATACTGCGACTTTTCGGGCTATTCCGACATGGCCATCGGCCTCGCCCTGTTGCTTGGTTTCCGCTTCAGCATGAACTTCGATTCGCCTTACTGCTCGGCCAGCATAACGGAATTTTGGCGACGCTGGCACATCTCCCTCTCGTCCTGGCTGAGGGACTATCTCTACATCTCACTCGGCGGCAACCGCAAAGGGCGGCTCCGCACCTACGTCAACCTGCTGCTGACCATGCTTCTCGGCGGCCTCTGGCACGGAGCCTCGATGAGATTTATCCTCTGGGGAGGCATACACGGCGTAGCGCTGGCAGTCGATAAGTTTCTTATGGGACGCTTCCGCAAATCACGGCGCGAGGGCGCGAAGCTAAACCCCGTCCGTCGTCTGGCCGGTATCCTGATTACGTTTCACGTAGTATGCTTCGGATGGATATTCTTTCGCGCCGACTCAATGCAGACGACCTGGGATATTCTGAACCGCATAGCCTTAGACTTTCATCCGGAGATACTCCCCCAGTTTGTCGAAGGCTACAAGACCGTCGTTGCACTTATGCTCGCCGGATACCTCTTTCACTTCATGCCACGCCGCGTCGAAGGATTGATGCAGAGCATCGTCACCCGTTCGCCCCTCCTGGTGCAGGCAATAATACTTGTCGCCGTCATCTTCGTCATCGTACAGATGAAAAGCGCCGGCGTACAACCCTTCATATACTTCCAGTTCTGACAATCGCCAAGACAAGACAGCGACTATAGATCGGTTGGGTGATATTGCTTTGCAGAAGCCCAATCTGTTTGCGCAGAAGAGCCGCATGAGAGGAGACTTTAGCGTATGGTTTCGTGAGAGGCTTACATATAAGATTCACTCCAGCTCCTTATAAACTTTGTATACTGCAAAACAAATGCACACATGTGCAGCACAAAAGACACTATCTTTATGCACGTCAAGCCTACATGTTTTTTATATCAATAGAAATTAAATGTTTAATGAATAAAAAAAACTAAGGCATGAATAATGGGCTTGACTCTTCACAGAAGGGAGAAGAGACCTGCCCATTTTTATCCACCTATGTGATATTACGGCTTTATCATGTACATTTGCACCCAATGGGAAGGATAATGGCAATAGACTATGGACGCAAACGCTCCGGATTAGCAGTAACGGACACTCTGCAAATCATTGCCGGCGGGTTGGCTACGGTTTCGAGCAATGAGTTGCTCGATTACATCAGCGCTTATGTTGCACGCGAACCGGTAGACCTTCTGATCGTGGGCTTTCCCGTGCAAATGAATAACGAAGCGTCCGAAAACATGAAGTACGTAGAGAACTTTGTCGCCCGTTTAAAACATTCGCTACCGGACATCCCCGCACAATATTACGACGAGCGTTTCACCTCCCTGATGGCCCGGAGAGCCATGATAGACGGAGGACTGGGGAAAAAGAAACGGCGGAACAAAGCATTGATAGACGAAATAAGCGCAGTCATCATTCTACAATCTTACTTAGAAAGCAAAAAACAAAACATATAATTTATGATTTTACCTGTTTATTTATACGGTCATCCTGTATTAAGGCAAGAAGCAGAGGATGTCCCCACAGATTATCCCGCATTAAAGGAATTGGTTGCAAATATGCTCGAGACTATGTACCGCGCCGAAGGCGTAGGGCTGGCAGCTCCGCAAGTAGGACTATCCATACGGCTACTCGTGCTCGACGGAGAATCCGTGTCAAGCGAATTTCGGGAATGTAAAGGCTTCAAACGCGTCATGATCAATCCGGTGATAGAAGAATACAGCGAAGAAGAAGTCACAATGGAAGAAGGATGCCTGAGCCTGCCCGGTATTCATGAGAAAGTGATTCGCTCCGTACGCATCCGCATAAAATACGCCGACGAGAATTGGACGGAGCACGACGAGACCATCGAAGGTTTCGCCGCCCGCATCGTACAGCACGAATACGAACACCTCGACGGACACATCTTTATCGACAGTATCTCGCCCATCCGCCGTCAACTCAACAAAGGAAAGTTGAGCAACATCATCAAAGGGAACACAAACTGCTCCTACAGGACAAAGGCCGTAAGGAAATAACAACATAAACCATTCAATACCATGACTGAATTAAACAAAAACATCCAGGAACTGAGAGAGAAAAAGGCCGTCGTCGAAATGGGAGGCGGAGAAGCGGCCATAGAAAAACAAGTGGCAATGGGCAAACTTACCGCCCGCGAACGGATACTGGCCCTATTGGATACCAATTCTTTTCATGAATACGATATGTTTGTCAAACACGATGGACGCGACTTCGGAATGGACAAAAAAGACTACCCGGGAGACGGCGTTGTGACCGGAACAGGCACAATCTTCGGCGCCCCGGTCTGCATTTATGCACAGGACTTCACCGTCGCCGGAGGTTCGCTCGGACTGCAGCATGCCCGCAAGATCACGAAGATAATGGATCACGCCCTGAAGATGAAATGCCCCATTATCGGCATAAACGATTCCGGAGGCGCACGCATACAGGAAGGCGTACAGGCCTTAGCCGGATACGGGGAAATATTTTATCGCAACACGATAGCTTCAGGCGTCATTCCGCAAATATCGCTCATACTCGGACCTTGCGCAGGTGGCGCGGTCTATTCGCCGGCATTGACGGACTTCGTCTTCGTGGTCGAAAACATATCTAAGATGTTCATAACCGGCCCCAACGTAATCAAGACCGTGCTCGGCGAAGATATATCTATGGAAGATCTCGGTGGCGCGCGCGTACACGCTGAAGTGACTGGCAACGCCCATTTCTACGCCCGGAGCGAGCTGGAATGTTTCGAGCAAATCAAGCGCTTAGTCTCTTTTATCCCATGGAACAACACCGAACGAGCTAAACCGGCAACTCCCGAAGAGCCGGAAGCGCAGCTTAATATCGAGAAGATAATCCCCTCCGATCCCCGCCAACCATACGACGTTAGGGACGTAATACGGGGCCTCGTCGACCGCTCTGATTTCCTCGAAGTGCAGGAACTATGGGCGGCTAACATTGTGATCGGTTTCGGACGTATGCATGGGCAGACTGTCGGATTCGTAGCCAATCAACCTATGATACTCGCCGGCGTCCTCGACTGCGATAGTTCCGACAAGGCTGCTCGCTTTATCCGCTTCTGCGACGCCTTCAACATCCCTATCATCACACTCGAAGACATGCCGGGCTACCTACCGGGCGTCGATCAAGAGCATGCAGGCGTCATCCGTCACGGGGCCAAAGTACTGTACGCATACTCCGAAGCTACGGTTCCAAAGATAACCGTCATCCTCCGTAAGGCTTACGGCGGCGGGTATATAGCGATGAATTCGCGCCATCTCGGAGCCGATTTCATGTTTGCATGGCCCAGCGCAGAGATAGCCGTCATGGGGCCTGAAGGCGCCGCCAATATCATCTTCCGCAAGGAAATAATTGAAGCCGAAGACGAAAACGCCATGAGGCAGGAGAAGGTAAAGGAATATATTGAAAAATTCGCCAACCCCTTCGTCGCAGCCGCCAAGGGCTTTATCGACTCTGTCATCGAGCCAAAGGAAACACGCTCGCTACTGCTCCACGCACTCGAATTGTCTACGCTGAAAGAAGAATTCCGCCCTGCAAAAAAGCACGGGCTACCGCCTTTTTAATCATCACCCGTACAAGAACATGAAGAATTTGGAAACACAAGATAAGCAATATGTAGACTTTATCGTAACAGCCCGCAAATACAAGACGCTCCTGACCAACAAATACATCAACCGCCCGGTGTGGAGCAGGCGTATTCCGGGCGAGGTCAGGTCAACCCTACCCGGAACAATCGCCGGCATCGCCGTCGGGCAGGGACAAGAAGTCGAAGAAGGCGAATTACTCATAACACTCGAAGCCATGAAGATGCAGAACCGCATCATAGTGCCCGTAACCGGAACAGTAAGTGAGATATACGTCAAAGAAGGCGACAAAATCAGCAAAAACCACCTAATGCTGAAAATCACCCCCAAATAACGTATCAGGAGTAAAAGTTGTGGGTTAAGGT
>JAIRZN010000176.1 GCA_031267205.1 Tannerellaceae bacterium
AGCTTGGGTCAAAAAATAACCGCTGCGGCGGGATATTTGCTGCAGCGGTCGTGGAATAGGTTTTTGCGGGTGGGGCGCGGCCTTTTTTACCACCTCACGAACGCGGCCTTGTCGAGGTAGTCGTAACATTTCTTTACGGATTCGAGCGGGGTGGATGCGTATTCTTCTTGTTCGACGAAATAGTCTTCGAGGCCTTCGCCTTGACGCGGGAAGAGGTCGAAGAGTTCCTTCATGCGCACGTCTCCCTCGCCGAACTCTGTCGCCGCCTTGGTTTGGATGTCCGTGTCCCTGATGTGGAGGACGGAGAAGCGTCCGGGGTACTTGAGCAGGTAGCCGATATAGTCGCCCATGGCGTTGGCGACGTGCCCGATGTCCATCTGGAAGGTCACGAGCTCTTTGTCGGTCTGTTCTATGTACTGTTGGTAAGGTATTTTGTGCTCTATGGGAGCAAATTCTTCGGTATGGTTGTGGTAGGCGAATTTGAGGGCGAATGACTTGGCTGTTTCGCCTATGCGGTTGAATGTTTCGGAGAGGCGTTTCACCTCGTCGAGCTTAGTAAACCGTCCGCCGGGGTATCCCGCCTGTACTATCCACTTGGCGCCGGCCGTTTTGGTATCCTCCATGTTCTGCTTGAGGGCGTCCCACGCCTGGGCGGAGTCGTCCGCGTATACGCCGAAGCCCGTATGCGAGCTTGTCATGCGCATACCGAGGCCGGCGAGCTGTTTATTAAAGTCTGCGGGCGTGAAGCCGAAGAAAGTCCGGCGGTTGTAGCCGTAGCTTTCGAGGAGCTTGTACCCCATGCCGGCCACGGCCTTAAGCGTAGCGTCGGCGTCACGGCCCATGTCAGCCCGCAGGCTGTAAAGTTGGAGGCCTATTTGCTTGTTGGCAGCCTTACGTTGCGCGGCGGCGTGTAGCGGCGTGTGCAAGGAGGCTCCGGCGAGGGCTGCTGTGCATAGCGCTGCGCCGCTTTGTTTGAAAAAATTCCGTCTGTTGATCATAACACAAATGATTTATAGATTTAAGAATGAGAATCAGTCGGTCAAAGGACGTAAAAGTTCTTCAATAATACGGGGGTAGTGGACATGTTCAAGAACATGTATGCGTGCGGCCAGCGTTTCGGGCGTATCGGCGTAAGAGACGCGGCAGGAGGCTTGGAATATGATAGGGCCCTTGTCGTATTCCTTATTAATATAATGTATGGTGATACCCGATTCCGCTTCGCCGGCTTCGATTACCGTCCGGTGGACATGCATCCCGTACATGCCTTGGCCGCCGAACTTGGGGAGCAGGGCCGGGTGTATGTTGATGATTGAGGCGGGGAAGGCGTCGATCAATGTTTCCGGTATTTTGTCCATAAAACCCGCCAGGACGATGAAGCTGACGCCGTATCCGGCCAGTTTGCTGATGACGGGTGTTGCGTCGGCAAATTCTTCCTTTGAAAAAGTAAAGGACGGGATGCCGAGGTCGTTTACTCGCTTGTGGACGCCCGCGTTTGGGTTGTCCGATAGTACTGCAGCGACCTTAACGAGGTTGCTGCTTGCGAAATAACGCGCTATGTTTTCCGCATTAGAGCCCGATCCGGAGGCGAAAATGGCAATGTTTCTCATAATTTATGTGTTGTTTGAATGCACAAGAAAAGAACAGGTGTGCAATTTTGCGCATTTTTAGGTTTATATATTTGCTTGGTAACATAAAAAATTCTTTTCTTTGCATTGCAAATTTAAAAAGTATATTCGTATTTATTAATCTAAATTCAAAAAGTTATGTCTGAAGTTGCATCCAGGGTAAAGGCTATTATCGTTGACAAGTTAAGTGTTGAAGAAACAGAAGTTACGAACGAAGCGAGCTTTACTAACGATTTAGGAGCCGACTCCCTTGACACGGTAGAGTTGATCATGGAATTTGAAAAGGAATTTGGTATCTCGATACCCGATGATCAAGCCGAAAAGATTTCCACTGTGGGCGACGCTATCGCCTATGTAGAGGCCAACAAGGTAGGCGACAAGTAATCCCTTTACTTCAAAGTATGGAATTAAAGAGAGTTGTGGTAACAGGTTTGGGCGCTATTACTCCCGTAGGCAATTCACTCGGCGCAACGTGGCGGGGCCTTGTCGAAGGGAGGAGTGGGGCCGGGCCTATTACCCAGTTTGACGCTGCGAAGTTCAAGACACGTTTTGCATGCGAGGTAAAAGGCTTCGATCCGCTTGCGATCATGGACCGCAAGGAAGCGCGCAAGTGCGACCGCTATGCGCTCTTAGCCTTCAGCGCGGCAAGAGATGCTATAAGTGACGCCGGATTCGACCTGGAGAGTGAAAACCTCGATCGTATAGGCGTCATTTTTGCATCCGGCGTTGGCGGCATAAAGACGTTTGAGGAGGAAGTACGCGGATACAGTGAAGAACGCGGCCCGCGATACAATCCCTTCTTCATACCTAAGATGATATCCGACATCGCCGCCGGTCACATATCCATGATGTATGGGTTCAGGGGCCCTAATTTCGCCACCGTATCCGCATGCGCCTCATCGACCAACGCCATCTCCGATGCGTTCAACTATATACGGTTGGGTAAGGCCAACGCCATCGTCACCGGAGGCGCCGAAGCCGCTATATCCGCAGCCGGCGTAGGAGGATTCAACGCGATGAACGCACTATCCACCCGCAACGAATGCCCGGAGGCCGCCTCACGCCCGTTCAGCGCCAGCCGCGACGGCTTTGTACTGGGGGAAGGCGCAGCATGCTTAGTGCTGGAAGAGATGGAGCACGCACTATCGAGGGGAGCCAACATCTATTGCGAGATAGCGGGATCGGGAATGTCGGCGGACGCCTACCACCTCACCGCTTCGCACCCCGACGGTCTGGGAGCCAAGCTCGTAATGCGGAACGCATTGGAAGACGCCGGTATGCGTCCCGAAGAAATAGACTATATCAACGTACACGGGACATCGACGCCTGTCGGCGATATATCGGAGGCCAAGGCCATATTGGAAGTCTTCGGCCCCCACGCCTACGAGTTGAATATAAGCTCTACAAAATCAATGACCGGCCATCTGCTCGGAGCAGCAGGCGCGCTGGAGACAATCGCCTGCATCATGGCGGTGAAAGAAGGCGTCATACCCCCCACCATAAACCACGAAGAGGGAGATGAAGACCCGGAGATTGATTACAAACTCGACTTCACGTTCAACAAAGCCCGTGAGAGGGAACTCCGGGCGGCCCTGTCCAACACTTTCGGTTTCGGCGGCCACAATGCAAGCGTTATTGTAAAGAAGTTCATGAAATAACCCATCCCCCATCCGCGTGTTTGACAGTATACATAGAATGATAAGGCTTCACAGGAACAAAAAGAGGGAGCCTTATCCGTCTTTATATAAGTTGCTGGGATTTTACCCGGACAACGTATCCCTTTACGAAGAAGCCTTCCTGCATACCTCGGCGGCGGAGTTCGACAAAGGCCGGTGGCATAATAACGAACGGCTGGAGTTCCTGGGCGACGCCGTCCTCAACGCAGTAGTGACCGATATACTGTACAAATATTTCCCTAACCGCAGGGAAGGTTTCCTGACCAATACACGCTCAAAGATTGTGCAGCGCGAGAATATGAACCGCCTCGCCGTGCAGCTCGGTCTGAACAAGATGCTGGTAGTGACCACACGCCTGAGCGCCCACAACAACTACGTATACGGCAACGCCCTTGAGGCATTGATAGGCGCCGTCTACCTTGACCGGGGCTACCGCAAATGCTACCGCTTCATAGAAGACGTTATAATAAAGAAGTATACGGACCTCGACAGCATCTCCCGCCAGAAAATGAACTATAAGTCGGCGCTTATCGAATGGAGCCAGAAGAATAAGCTGTCGGTAACGTTCGAGGTCATGGAATCATTTATCGACGGCGAGGGAAACCCCGTCTTTCAGAGCGAAGTTATATTGCTCAACCGCCAGGTAGGAGTAGGTATCGGCTATTCAAAAAAAGAATCGCACCAGAACGCAGCCAAGATGGCTATCGGCAAACTCCGCACCGACAAGGAAATACAGAAAGCCATATACGAATACAGGAAAAACAAACTCAACAGCGCCGCTGACGCCGGTATAGGAAAGCTTCCCGACGATGACCCTGCGGAAGAGGACGTTAATCCTAACAACAGGGCTACGCGATGGAAATGAGTTGCGTGATTATAGATGACGAACCGCTGGCCGTAAGCCTGTTGGAGAGTTATGTAAACAAGACCCCGTTCCTGCAACTCAAAGGGACGTACAACAGCGCCGTCAACGCCCTGTCGCAATTGAATGAACAGCCCGTCGACCTTATTTATTTAGACATACAGATGCCTGAGCTGAACGGCCTGGAGTTTTCGCGCATCATAGACAACGACGCGCGCATCATCTTCACGACAGCCTTCGGGCATTACGCGCTGGACAGTTACAAGGTAAATGCGCTCGACTACCTGCTAAAGCCCATAAACTACCCCGACTTCCTGCAATCCGCCAATAAAGCCCTGCAATGGTACGATCTGCTTCATAAGCAGGAAGGGAAAAATGCCGAATTGCCTGTTGCCAAGATTGAAGCGGAGTCGATTTTTATCAAGAGCGAATACAAGCTTATACAGGTAGAATTGCGCAAGATCCTTTACATAGAAGGATTGAAGGATTACATAAAAATATACCTGGAAGGAGAAGCCCGCCCGATAATTTCGCTGATGAGCATGAAGACTATGGAAGACCTGCTTCCATCAAGCCGGTTTGTTCGCGTGCACCGCTCCTTCATAGTGCAACCCGAAAAGATTAAAGTCATCGACCGCAACCGCATCGTATTCGGGAAGGAGTACATTCCCATCTCCGACAGCTATCGCCAGAAGTTCAATGATTTCCTGAATGAACGCTCCTTGATGCCGAGGATGTAAGTTCGCTACTCTTTACCCGAAAGTATTTGTTGCAGCTCTTCCGCGGAGATATTGGCGGAGATACGTCCTTCTTCGGCGACGGATATTTTACCCCGTTCTTCGGAAACGATTATAACCAGGGCGTCGGTTTCCATCGACATTCCGAGGCCGGAGCGGTGGCGCAGTCCGAAGTCTTTGGGAAGCGTTGCATGTTGAGCGACGGGCAGTATGCATCCGGCAGCCCTTATGCGGTTGCCGGCGATAATCATAGCCCCGTCGTGCAAGGGACTGTTTTTGAAGAATATATTTTCTATCAGCCTGGCGTTGATGTCGGCGGTAAACATCTCTCCCGTATGTTCATAGACGGCCAGGTCCATCTCCTTCGCTATTACTATAAGCGCTCCGGTTTTCTTACGCGCCATATTCATACAGGCAAGCACTATTGGGGCCACGTAATTGTTTTCGTTCCCCTGTTTAGCATTCTTGCTCCTGAAGATATTGGAGAAGATTCTCCATCGCCGGTGCGATCCCAGCGCAAAGAGGAAGCGCCGTATCTCGTCCTGGAACAGGATGACTAAGACTAAGACGCCTACGCTGATAAACTTATCCAGGATAGCGCCCATCAAGCGCATTTCCAGCACCTGCGATATAAGTATCCAGACGGCAATGAAGGCGATTATGCCCGTGAAGAGGGCCGTCGTCCCGGAACCTTTCATCAGTTTATATACCTGGTACAGGAAGACGGCGACGAGCAATATGTCGACTATGTCCTTTATTCCGACGTGCATCCACATGAGGCGTCGTTTTTTTGTGAATATTGTTCTATCAAGCGTACCGCCTCGACTGCCTCCTTCACATCGTGAACACGGAGGATGTCGGCGCCTTTGAGCAAGGCTACCGTATTCATTACGGTAGTGCCGTTCAGACTGTCGTCGGGCGAAATGCCGAGCGTTTTATAAATCATAGATTTGCGGGAGACGCCCGCCAGGAGGGGGAGTTCAAAGATTGCAAACTCATCGAGGCGGCGTATGAGTTCAAAGTTCTGCGCCGTCGTCTTGCTGAAGCCGAAGCCGGGGTCGAGGATGATGTCGTTCACGCCGAGTAGTTCGAGCTTGTATATCTTATCGGCAAAGTATTTACGTATGTCGACAATAAGGTCGTCATACGTGGTATGCTGCTGCATCGTCTTGGGCGTGCCGCGCATATGCATCAGGATGTATGGAACACGTAGGGCGGCGACGGTTTCAAACATACCCGCATCCAATTCACCTCCCGAAATATCGTTGATGACAGCCGCCCCGTATATTTCCACCGAGCGGCGCGCTACGTCGGCCCTGAAGGTATCCACCGAGACTATCGCTTCGGGATAATGCTTGCTCATTATTTGCATGGCAAGGGCTACGCGGAGCATCTCTTCTTTCCCCGTCACTTCGGCGGCTGACGGGCGGGAGGAATAGCCGCCGATGTCGATTATCCGTCCTCCTTCTTCCAGTATAGAGGTTATGCGGCTGTGTATGCCGGCTTCGGTTTGTTTGCGGCTGCCTGCATAGAAAGAATCGGGAGTTACGTTCAGTATGCCCATGACTAACGGCGTGCGCAGGGAGATGAGGTTCCCTTTGATATTGATTGTCCTGTCGTTCACTTGTTACACGGTTTTGGTTCAAGAGCCAAGTTCTTTACGGTATGCCGCATCGTCGTTAATGATGCTAAGGGCAGCCTTGAAGCTTTGGTTTTCGTCGTTTATAATCTGGTAGTAATCGCTTATGTCGTGCAAGTCCCTTGCGATAAGCGCTTTTATTTGTAGTTTGATAAGATCTTTGGAATGGTTATAGCCTTCTTCGTCGAACGTTATTTTCTCCTCTGTCGCCAGATCGGTTAATTCTTTCATAAGCGTTTCCGGCACATCGAAGGATTTTTTGTACTGGGCTATCTTGGGGTAGCGGGAAGTCAGTCCGGTTCTATTCCTGTCTAAATAATTCATGGCTACCCTGTTTACCAATCCGCTTGCCACTAACTGCCGGTGGTAGTCCGTATATATTGTCGTATCAATGGGGATGAATATATCGGGCATCACTCCGCCGCCTCCATATACGATGCGTTTGCTTACGAGCGTATTGAACTTCAGCGAGTCGGGGAAATGTATACTGTCGGCGCTCATAAGTTCGCCGTTGTTGTAGCGGATGCTCAGTTCGCGGTTGTAGGATTCGCTGTTCCCGTTCTCATATGGTTTCTGTATGCCCCGTCCGGTAGGGGTATAATAGCGCGACACGGTCAGCCGTATCATAGAGCCGTCGGGCAGTGGGATAGGCTTTTGCACCAACCCTTTGCCGAAGGTGCGCCGTCCGACTATAATACCGCGGTCCCAATCCTGCACCGCTCCCGCCAGTATTTCGCTTGCCGAGGCTGAGGATTCGTCGACCATAACGACTAAGCGTCCCTGTTCGAAATCCCCTTTGTCCGTTGCGTTGGCATTATCGCGCGGCTGGCTGTGGCCTTCGGTGTATACGATGAGTTTTCCTTTTCCAAGAAATTCGTCTGCAAGGTCAATAGCTACATTCAGGTATCCCCCTCCGTTTCCTTGCAGGTCGAGGATAAGGTTTTGCATTCCTTCCTTTTTCAGTTTCCCCAAGGCTTCCTGGAACTCGTCCGTAGAAGATGCTGCAAAGCGGTTGAGCTTGATATATCCGGTTTGCTTGTCAGCCATGTAGGCGGCGTCAAGGCTGTACACGGGTATCTTCCCGCGTGTTATCCTGAAGTCTATGAGTTTGGGGTCGTTGTGGCGAAGCACTTTCACCTGCACCTCCGTTCCTTTGGGGCCTCTGAGACGTTTTTGTATGTCTGAGTTCTTCATCTTCACTCCGGCTATTAGCGTATCGTCAACCATTACGATACGGTCGCCGGCCAGCAGTCCGACTTTTTCCGAAGGGCCTCCGGCTATAACCTGTATGACGTACAGCGTATCGGTGAGCATATTAAACTGTATCCCGATGCCGTCGAAATTGCCTTGCAACGGTTCGGTCATCTCTTTCGTTTCTTCAGGGTCCATGTAGTTGGAGTGGGGGTCAAGCTTTTCGAGCATTCCTGTAATGGCGTCTTCCGTCAGCTTGGTTATATTGGCGGAGTCGACGTACAGGCTGGCTACGGCGTAGATGGCCATAGAGAGCTTGCGCGCCTCCATGTTCGCTCTTTGATTCTGGGCGACGGCTCCGGCAAGGGTAAAGGCGGAGATTAGGAGATATAATGCTATTCTTTTCATGATACGCTATGATTTGTTTAGTGGTTGTTCTTCCGTTTGGGGGATAAAGGCGGAAATATCTTTGCCATACCTCAACAGTTCACGCACGATGCTGGAGCTGATATGGGTATGTTCGGGCTCGGTGAACAGGATGAAGGTCTCGATGCCGTTCAGTTGACGGTTTACGTCGGCGATGTTTTTCTCGTATTCAAAGTCGTTGACGGTGCGTATGCCGCGAAGGATAAAGCGCGCTCCTGTTTGCAGGGCGAAATCGACGGTCAGCGAATCGTAGGCCTCTACGCGCACTCTTGCTTCGTTGCGGTATAGGCTCCTGATGGCGTCGAGCCGCTTTTCCACAGGGAAGTAAGACTGTTTGCTATCATTGATGCCGATAGCTATCACGATCTCGTCAACAAGTTCGAGGCCGCGCTTTACCAGCGAGTGATGCCCGACGGTGAAGGGGTCGAACGTTCCGGGAAATAGGGCTATACGTTTCATGCTATGCAATCTCTTCTTCTACCACCAAGTTGTCGATGATGAAAGTTTGCCGCTCCATGCTGTTCTTGCCCATGTAGAACTCCAGCATTTCTTTCACGGCGTCTTCTTTCCGCATAGTGACCTGGTCGAGGCGGATGTCTTTGCCTATGAAATGCCTGAACTCGTCGGGGGATATTTCGCCCAAGCCTTTGAAGCGGGTAATCTCAGGGTTCTTGCCGGCGCCCGCCATTGCCGACAGGCGTTCTTCTTCGGTGTAGCAATACCAGGTTTGCTGTTTGTTCCTTACACGGAAGAGGGGTGTTTGGAGGATATATACGTGGTTGCTCTTTATAAGGTCGGGGAAGAACTGCAGGAAGAAGGTTATCAGTAGTAGGCGGATGTGCATGCCGTCGACATCGGCGTCGGTGGCTATGATGACTTTGTTGTACCGGAGCCCTTCGAGACCGTCTTCTATGTTCAGGGCGGCCTGGAGGAGATTAAATTCTTCGTTCTCGTATACAATCTTTTTGGTCAGGCCGAAGCAGTTGAGTGGTTTACCGCGAAGGCTGAATACGGCTTGCAGGTTAGGGTCGCGACTTTTGGTGATGGAGCCGCTGGCCGAGTCCCCTTCGGTGATGAAGATGCTGCTGTCTTCCATCAGCTCGCCTCTTGAGTCGTTGAGGTGTGTACGGCAGTCGCGCAGTTTCTTGTTATGCAGGTTGGCCTTCTTCGCACGTTCGCGGGCTAACTTGGTTACTCCGGCGATGGCCTTCCGCTCTTTCTCCGATTCCGTTATCTTGCGGAGCAGAAGCTCGGAAGTTTCGGCGTGTTTATGCAGGAAATTATCTAATTCTTTCTTTATAAAGTCCCCGATGAACTTCCCTACGGCAGGGCCTTGCGGGCCCATATCCTTGGAGCCGAGCTTGGTTTTGGTCTGGCTTTCAAACACGGGCTCTTCTACCTTTATACTAATGGCGGCCACTACTCCGGCGCGTATGTCGGAGTACTCGAAGTTCTTGTTGTAATATTCCTTGATTACGCGCCCGATATGTTCCTTGAAGGCGGAGAGGTGCGTGCCTCCCTGCGTGGTATGCTGCCCGTTGACGAAGGAGTAGTATTCTTCGCCGTACTGGTTGCTGTGGGTGATGACGAGTTCGATGTCTTCGCCTTGCAGGTGGATGATCGGGTAGAGCGGGTCGGTAGTCATCTTCTCGTTGAGCAAATCGGCCAGGCCGTTGCGCGAGTAGAACTTCTTGCCGTTGTATATTATCGTCAGCCCGGAGTTGAGGAAGACGTAGTTCTTGAGCAGGCTCTCGATGTACTCGTCTTTGTATTCATAGTCCTTGAACACTTCCCTGTCGGGGGTGAAGCTTATGAACGTGCCGTTTGACTTTTCCGTAGGAACTGTCTCCTGTTCTTTTGTGATAACCGCGCGGCAGTATTCGACTTCCTTGCATTCTCCGTCGCGGTTGCTCTTTATAAGGAAGTAACTGCTCATGGCGTTCACCGCCTTTATGCCCACTCCGTTGAGCCCGACGGATTTCTTGAACGCCTTGCTGTCGTACTTGGCTCCTGTGTTCATCTTGCTTGATACGTCGACTACCTTCCCAAGCGGGATGCCGCGGCCATAGTCGCGCACGGAGACGGCGGACTCCTTTACGTTTACTTCAATGCTCTTGCCGTATCCCATCATGTATTCGTCGATGGAGTTGTCCAATACTTCTTTGAGTAATACGTATATCCCGTCGTCCGAGTGTGAGCCGTCGCCCAATTTACCGATATACATGCCGGGGCGCCGGCGGATATGCTCCATCCAGTCGAGGGTTTTTATGTCGTCGTCTTCGTAATCGGTATTTGTGAAAGCTGTTTTGTTGTCCATAGATAATGTTCCGGTTTAGAGTTGTTTCTTGAAGGCCCTGCGCGTCTTGTGATGCTCGCGCTTGAAGTAATCCCACTGGGCTTGCACGGCGTTATTGGTTTCGAGTTCGGGATTGCTTTCGGCATATTCTACCTTACATTTAATATATACGGGGATAAGGTCGTTAAACACTAATGCGTTGACCCCCTTCCCCTGGTATTCGGGCAGCACGCCGATCAGGTACAGGTCTATTATCCTGGGATTGGAGTGTAAAGTCCACAACAAAGGGATTATCCCGAAGGGGAATATCCTGCCGCGAGCCTTCCTCAGGGCGTGCGAGAGGTTGGGCATGGTGATCCCGAATCCCACGACGGCGTCGTCGGCCTCGCGCACGATAACGGTGATCATGTCGAGCCTGAGCATCGGTATGTACATGTTTACGTAATACTTTATCTGCTTTTCCGTGAGGGGTACTACCCCGTACAGCGGCGAGTAGGCCTCGTTCAATGCCCGGAATATCTTGTCGGCATACGGCCATATCTCCTTGCGGGATTTGAACTTCATCGTCTTAAGCCCGTATTTGTTCTTCACTATCTCGCCTATGCGGAGATGCTTTTCGGGCACTTCTTCGGGGATGTATATCTTGTACTCTTTCCAGTCCTGCGCCTTGACGTAGCCCATGCGTTCCATGTGGACAGGATAGTAGGGGTAGTTGTAGATGGTGGCCATCGTCCCCATAAGGTCGAAGCCGTGGACAAGCATGCCCTCGTGATCCATGTCCGTGAATCCGAGCGGGCCGTGTATCTCCTCCATGCCCTTGTCCTTCGCCCATTTCTCTACGGCGCCGAAGAGGGCGTCGGCCACCTCAATGTCGTCGATGAAATCCACGAACCCGAAGCGGGCCGCCTTCTGCTGCCATTTCTCATTAGACGTATTGTTGATTATGCCGGCTATGCGCCCGACTATCTTGCCGCCCTTGTATGCAAGGAAATATATGGCCTCCGACACTTCAAACGCCGGGTTTTTTGTCCTGCTGAGCGTCATCAGTTCCTCGTCGATCAGTCCGGGTACGTGATAAGGGCTGTCCTTGTATAGCTCAATATTGAACTTTACGAATTTTTTCAAGTCTTTCCTGCCGGTAATTTCTTTGACTTCTATTTCCATGCTGTGTTTTATTTTAGTGGCAAATTTAGCAATAAATTTTACTTAACCTCTAAGATACTATTCCGAATCATCCCCCAAATGCCGTAACCCTCCAAATCGTCTCCGTCGAAA
>JAIRZN010000015.1 GCA_031267205.1 Tannerellaceae bacterium
ATACGCATAAAGCATGTGACAAATGTCGCACGCCTTACGCCATACGCATAAAATATGCGACAAATATTTGCAGGTGCAAAAAAGACTTTTTACCTTTGCGCATATAAAATAAAGGTAAAAGGCAATGAATAATATCAAGAGTTATAACAGGCTTGTAAGCCGGCTGAATAATAACAACCACTATTCATTCTACCATAACATATCCAGATATGTAGAAGAGAGTGATTTGTCAGCCACGAAGCTACGCGCGTCATGGAGCGCATTCGCCCGCATATACGGGAAGGAAAAGAAAATATATAAGCGGAGCGCGCGATATGTCGAGACAAAATACATCTATATCGCCCGCCAGGAACGGTTCGACACATACCTGATGATACGCCTGCGCGTAGAATCCGCAACGCACAGCTACGAAGCGGCCGAGAGGGAATGGGCCGGAATATTGAAGGAGGCAATACCCGATTATAGCACGGCCGCCCGCGCACCCATGAACGAAGTCACCCCGATAATCTCGCGTATGGTGAAGAAGCTGCGCGAGCCGCGCTATGAGCCCTGCGTGGCGATGCTCGGACTTACGGACGCCGTAAACCGGCTGGAAGAAATAAACGCGACGTTCGCAAACATCTATAATGAGCGGTCGCTGAGCCTCGAAACCTCCAAGATCGAAGGCACGATGCGCAGCATACGGCCCAAGGTAGACAAAGCCTTCCGCAGCTTCGCCGACGGCGTAGAGGCGCTATACGTAGACGGCCGGCTGTCGGGCGTTAGCGATAGCGATAACATATTCGCCGGTATAATCGTAAACATAAACGCGGAGATAGACCAGCAGAAGCTTACCTATTCGCGCAGCAGGCGGACGAGCTGAGCCACAGCGCGGCGGTCGGTCTCCTCGCGCTCGAACTCCTTGCAAAACGGGCTGCCCATACGCGCCTCCGACCCTCTATAAATCATCCCGCTCTCCCTCGTGCAACGCGCCGAAGCGTGGAACTCGCGCGCGCCCGTCTCCGCGGCTATCCGCTTGATATTCCCCTCCCTGACGCCGCAGCCGGGCATTATGATTATACGTCCGGCCGCCCTTTCTACAAGCCGGGCTATGAGCGGAATGCCGCCCGCCGCGTCAGGCTGCCGCCCTGAAGTAAGGATACGGTCGCAGCCACAGTCGACAATGCACTCCAGAGCCGCGAAAGGGTCGCGGCATACGTCGAAAGCCCGATGGAAAGTAACCGTCAAGCCATCCGCCGCCGCCATAAGCCTGCGCAGCAAAAGCGTATCCACATCCCCCTCCGGCGTAAGGCATCCGAAGACAACGCCGTCGAGCCCCAGATCCTTAGCCGTCGCAATGTCAAACAACATCGAGCGCACCTCGGTCTCCGTATAAAGGAAATCCCCGCCCCGCGGACGGATGATGGCATTAACGCCAATCGAGCGCGTCGCCTCCTTAGCCGTCCGCATCTCGCCGTAGGAAGGCGTCGTACCCCCTTCGGGAATGGATGCGCACAGCTCGACCCTGTCCGCGCCTCCCGCCTCGGCCTCGATGCAGCTACGGGCCGAATTTGCGCATATTTCAAGCGCACGTATGTTCAATTTATCCATAATGACTTATATTCTTAGACGGCAAAGATAAACTATCCCCGCCAAAGCCCGTCGGGCGTCGCCCATTTGTGAGATTTGCCAAAAAGCCTCCGCCGTGGAAAGGTATTAAGAAATAAATGATTTCCTTTGCATAAAGATACGCCGGCAACCCTGAAGCGGACGGCGGCGTGAAAACCTTTAATATTACACGCATGAAAGTTTTAAAGTTTGGCGGAACGTCGGTAGGTACGGCGGAACGCATGAGGGGCGTAGCCGGATTGATTGCCGGCGGCAGGAATATCGTAATCTTGTCCGCCATGTCGGGGACAACCAACTCGTTGACCGAAGTCGCGGAGTACCTGTACCGCAAAAACCCCGACGGCGCTAACGAAATAATAAACAACCTCGCCGTCAGGTACCATAAACATGTAGATCAACTCTACCGCACGCCCGAATATAAGCAGAGAGCGAAAGAGCTGACGTCGCGACACTTTGATTACATACGCACATTCACCAAAGACCTCTTCACGCTCTTCGAGGAGCGCGTAATACTGGCGCAGGGCGAGCTACTGTCCACCGGCATGATGCATTTGTACCTATGCGAGGCCGGCGTCAACTCGGCTCTTCTTCCCGCCTTGGATTTTATGCGGACGGACAGGAATGCGGAGCCAGACCCCGTTTACATCCGTGAAAAGCTCAACAAGATGCTCGACGAACACCGCGACGCCGAAGTTTACATCACGCAAGGCTATATCTGCCGCAATGCCTACGGCGACATTGATAATCTCCAGCGCGGGGGCAGCGACTATACAGCCTCGCTCGTCGGGGCCGCAATATGCGCAGAAGAGGTTCAAATATGGACGGACATAGACGGTATGCATAACAACGACCCCCGCTTCGTCGGCAATACAGCTCCCGTCAGACGGCTGCACTTCGACGAGGCCGCCGAGCTTGCCTACTTCGGAGCGAAAATACTCCACCCGACCTGCATACTCCCCGCAAAGCTCAACAACATCCCCGTCCGCCTCCTCAATACGCTGCAACCCGAAGCGCAAGGCACGCTCATCTCGAACGTAACCGAAAAGGGACGCATCAAGGCCGTAGCCGCCAAGGATAATATCACAGCTATAAAAATAAAGAGCGGACGCATGCTGCTCGCCACCGGTTTCCTGCGCAAGGTCTTCGAAATCTTCGAGAACTACCAGACGCCGATAGATATGGTCACAACCTCCGAAGTAGGCGTCTCCTGCACGATAGATAACCACAGGCGACTTGACGAGATAGTCGACGAGCTGAGGAAATTCGGCACCGTGAGCGTCGACCGCGATATGGTTATAATATGCGTCGTCGGCGATATGGAATGGGAGAACGTTGGCTTCGAGGCAAGCATCGTGAGCGCGCTCGCAGACATACCGCTGCGTATGATCTCCTACGGGGGAAGCAACTACAACGTATCGCTGCTCGTCAGGTCGGCCGACAAGCAGCGGGCCTTGCAATCGCTAAGCGACTACCTGTTTAACCAATCGGGAGGAGAGTTATGCTGAAAGGAAGATTCCCTGCGGATAAATTCAAAGAAATCCCGACGCCCTTCTACTACTACGACCTCGATATGCTGCGCGAAACGCTCGACGTGGCTACAAAAGAGGCCGGCCGCTACGATTACCGCGTACACTACGCCGTCAAGGCCAACGCCAACCCGCGCATCCTCTCCGTCATAGCCGGACGAGGCCTTGGAGCCGATTGCGTGAGCGGCGGGGAGATACGGGCAGCCGTCGAGGCAGGCTTTAATCCGCGCAACATAGTATTCGCCGGCGTCGGCAAGGCCGACTGGGAGATAGAGCTTGGCTTGGACAAGGGCATAGCCTGCTTTAACGTGGAATCGGTAGCAGAGCTTGAAGTGATAAACGAAATCGCTTCACGCAAGGGCAAAACCGCCCCCGTAGCCCTGCGCATCAACCCAGACATCGACGCCCACACCCACGCCAAGATAACGACGGGAAGGAAGGAGAACAAGTTCGGCATCAACCTCGAACAACTCGACAGCGCCCTCGACAGCATAGCCCGTCTGCATAGCGCAAGGCTTACCGGCATCCACTACCATCTCGGCTCGCAAATCACAGACCTCACAGCCTTCCAAAGCCTCGTCATACGCTCAAACGAGATACAGGACGAGCTGGAAGCCCGCCTCGGCCTAAGCTTAGAGAACGTCAACTTCGGCGGAGGCCTCGGCATCGACTACTATCACCCGAACCACCTTCCGGTAGCCGCCTTCGAGAGTTATTTCGCCGTAGTACACAAGCTGCTCAAGCGCCGCGAAGGGCAACAGATACACTTCGAGCCCGGACGCTCAATCGTAGGCCAGTGCGGGACGCTCATCTCTAAAGTCCTATACGTTAAAGAAGGCGTAACAAGGCGCTTTGCCGTCCTCGACGCCGGCTTCACCGAACTGATACGCCCAGCCATGTACGACGCCTACCACAGGATAGAAAACATAACGGCCGACGGCGACGCGGAGCTGTACGACGTGGTAGGGCCGATATGCGAATCGTCGGACGTATTCGGCCGCGACGTAGAGCTGAACAAAGTCCGGCGCGGCGACCTGCTTGCCCTGCGCTCGGCGGGAGCCTACGGCGAGGTGATGGCCTCGCAATATAACTGCCGGCGGTTGCCCGCCTCGTACTTCTCGGATACAATATGACCTTTTCACCCTATAATTAAGTCTGATGGATTATTTCGAAATGCTTTCCGCACTTGAATTATCCCTGATCGGGATAGCCGCTGCAACGTTTATCGTACAAGTTCTCTATTACAGGATCACCTACTTGCGTCCCTGCCGCATGGCGCAGTCGAACGACAGTTCTGCGGGCTGCGCACAGCCGCCGCTCTCGGTCGTGATCTATTCAAACAACGAATCGGCCAACCTGAGGGAGAATCTGCCCCTTTGGCTCGGCCAGGACTATCCGCAGTACGAGGTTATAGTCATCAACGACGGGTCCACCGACGAGAGCGACGATGTGCTCAAGCTCTTCGAGAACGAATACCCCAACCTCTACCACACCTTCATTCCGCAGGAATCACGCTACCTCAGCCGCCGCAAGCTATCGCTCACAATAGGCATCAAGGCTGCCAAGCACGACATCCTGCTGTTCACCGAAGCGGCATGCCGTCCGCTGTCCGACCGCTGGCTCGCCTCCATGGCGCGCAACTATACGGGGAAGACAGACATCACGCTCGGCTTCTGCGCTTACCGCACGCACAAGGGCTTCTTCCATAAACTCGTCGCGTACGACAACCTCCTCTCCGGCGTGCAGGCTATCTCGGCTACTCTCGCTCGACGGCCGTACAGTGGCGACGGCCGCAACCTGTCCTACCGCAAAGCTCTCTTCTATGAACACAAAGGTTATAGTCACTCCTTAGGATTACATGCCGGCGACGATGACCTTTTCGTTAACGAGTTCGCCACAGGCGAGAATACGCGAGTCGAATATTCGGGCGACAGCATCACGTCCGTCGCGCCCTTTGACTGCTTCGAGGCTTGGAGGGAGATGAAGGTATCGCGCGCTGCTACGCGGCGTTACTTCAAGGGCGACAGGACGGCATTCTACCGCGCAGAGAGGTACAGCTCCGCCGCCTTCATCCTGTCGGCCGTAGCCCTGATACTCGTCGGGGCGCTCGCGGGCAACCCTGTTACGGTTGCGGCTGGGTTCACGCTATACTTCTTTTTGTATGTCATAAAGGCGGTCACTTTGGAAAGGCTCTCGGCCTTGCTGCAACAGCATCCTTCTACCGCTATGCTGCCTCTGTTGGAGATGGCGGCTTTGTTTGCAGGCCTATACGTCGGCGTCTACCGCCTCTTTGACCGAAGGCGCGCCTACACGTTTACTATCGGCGGGAAGTAGGCTCACGGACAGCGCCGGCGTCAGGTTTTCTTCCTGTTCGCCTTCTGCGCTTCGCGGCGGGCCTTCTCCCTTTCCTTTACTTTTTTCTTGTATTCCTTCTCCTTCGCCTTGCGCTCGTTGGCTTTTTGCTGCTGGCGCGCCTTGTATTCGCGTTCCTTCTCCTTACGGAGTTGGGCGGGCGTCTTTTCTACGGCGGGGGGTTGCGCGGGTGATTGGATGGTATCCTTCGCCGCTGGCTGGGGCTTTACCGACGGCAGAGGCTCGCCGGCAACGGTCGCATCTTCTCCATCTTCGGCGACGGGTTGCGCGGGCGGGGTTTCGGCTTCTCCATCTTCGGCGACGGGCTGCGCGGGTTGGGTTTCGGCTTCTTCCCCTTCGGCGACGGCTTGCGCGGGCGGGGTTTCGGCTTCTCCTTCTTCGGCGACGGGTTGCGCGGGCGGGGTTTCGGGGTCTCCTTCTTCGGCGACGGGTTGCGGGGCTTCGGGGGGGGTGGGTTCTTCTTCGTTCATGGCTGCGTCTATGCGGGAACGGAGGCGTGCGATTAGTTCGGGGGCTTCCGCGCTGAAGTTTTCCTCTAAGAATAGTATGTACTCGTCGAGCGTCTTGCCGCGCATAAGGGTTTCGTAGTTGTCATCGCTTATGGGGACGACGGCTATCTCGCTGCTTAGTGCGGAGGCGTATCCGTCGGCGGCGTATATCATCTTATAGTATTGCAGGGCTTCGTCGAAGCCGGTGAAGCCGCTTATGGTGAGCGAGCCTATGGAGGAGGCCTCGTCTTGCGTGATGTCGAAGTCTTTTACCATAAACCGTGCGAAGTTGTAGGCGGCAACCATGAAGAGCAGTTGATTCCTGTCTATAACGCCTGCGGGATACATCATGACGATACGGCTGGGCGCGTTTGGGGCAGGCGTAAACGTGCGCGCGGAATCGGCGGCGCCTACGAGGCCGTCCGCATCCAGTCCGAAGCGCATATTCCAGACCATCCCCCTTACGCCGCCGCGTACAAGCTCGCGCCCGCGGAGGACGCCCTTGAGCATCTCGCCGGCAAGCTCGGACACGTCGGCCTTGGGGTACTTTTCTATAAGCATACTCAAGGCTCCCTTGAAGCTCTCCACATCGCCCTTTTGCACATACGCCAGCGCGTCTAAGAACATAAACTTCGGCAGCAGCGTGGCCAGCGGGTACTTGAGGGAGACGGCCTCGTAGTTTGCACGCACCGCAGACGTGTCGCCGGCAAGGTAACTTTCGTACGTCGCCTCGTAGAGGGCCGACTGGACGCTGTCCATCGACAGTATCACATGCTCGTAGTCGGGGTCGGCTATCGCAACGGCGTAATCGCTTTCGGGGAACGTCGATAGCATCTTCGCCTTATAGCGCTCGGCCAGCGCGCTGTCTTTGATGCGTAAAGCCATGAGGTAGACTTGGTAATAGCTCTCGAGCAGGTTTTCATTCTCAGGGAAGCGTCTCTCAAGCTCCTCGAAGCCCTCGATCGAGAGGTTGATGTCCTCAAGCTTATCCTTATATATCATCGCCATATTGTACAACCCGTCGACGATGATAAGGTCCGAAGCCTCCATCTCCTCATCCGTAAAGGGAATCTGCTGGAGGTAGTACTCGCGCGTCTTCGGGTCGTCCGTCACGCCCTCAGGCAGCTCGGCGTCGGGCGAGGCTTCGGCGTCGGCTACGGGCTCGTCGCCAACGGGCGGCGTCGCGGGGACATCCTCGGCGAGGCCTTCAAACGTTGTCATACGCTTGCTGCGCCGTCGCCAGTCATCCTCCAGCGTCCGTCGGCCCCAGCGGCGTTGGAACTGCGTCTTCCCCTGCGCGACCAACTGCGTATTGTAGAAGTAGAACGAGCTCTCGCCCTGTGCGCCCGGCATCACAGGCACGTTTATCTCCGTACCGGGGCGTTCTATGCCCGTTCCCTGCGCCTCGGCCTCAGCCAAGTAAGCATCACGCTCGGCCAGCCGCTTAGCATCCTCCTCCTCGCGTATTACCTGCTCGATAAGGCGGTCGATAGCCGCCAAACGCTCCGCTTCGGGCATACGGGAGAGCGTCTGGAGGCTGTCCTGAAGGTGGATAGCTTCGGCGTGCACGACTAACTCGTCCAACGCGGCGGAGAGCTTCGAGACGCGCCCGTAGTCGGCATACTCCTTGTTGATAATGCCTGCGGCCCCGCTGAAGCAAGGTTGCGCCCTTATGTAATCGCGCCGCTGGAAGTAAATATCGCCGAGCCTGATCCAGAGGATGGCCTTGTCCATACCGTTTTGAACGCTCTTTTCCGCGCCCAGCTCATAGCTTGACACGGCCATCGCCGTATCGCGCCGCGCCATGTAGACATTGCCCAGCGCGTAGTAAACCTGGTCCAAGTAATCCTTGTTCTTATCACTCTTAGCCATGGAACGCAGCATTTTAATCACGCGCTCGCCATTGGCTTCGGGGAAAACTTCGGTCTGCCGTATGCGGGCGGCAAACTCAAGCGCGTATGGGGGGTTGGAGCGCGCAACTTCGCCGAAGGCTTTATACGCAAGGCTGTTCAGGCCCATACCGGCGTAGATCTGACCGAGCAAATACTTCATACGCGAACGCTGGCGGCGGCTCTTCTCGGCCTTTATGGCGCTCAGCAAGTAGGGCGCGGCGGCTTCGAGGCTATCGGTTTTGACTAAGTAATCGGCGTATACGCTTGCGTAGCGATCGAGTTCGGAGGCGGGAATGCCGTTCGTGTTAAGCTTCCCAAGCATATCCTCGGCCTCGTAGAACCAGGACAGCTCGGCGTAACAGCGGGCCTGCCACAGACGGGCCTCGGCGACCATCTCCTCGTCCGTGGCATAGTGGCGGGCGATGTAAGAGAACGTGGCCGAAGCCTGGAGGAAGTCGCCATTATAAAACTGGCCCTGTCCAATCAGCAGCCAGCAATGCTTGAGGAAAGGATTATACTCTTCCTGCTCCTGGAAAGCCCGTTGTCGAGGGTCGTTGCTCCATCCCGGCCGCTTGGGCGGCTTAGCCTGTATGGAATGAATCTTCACCGCCTTGTTACCCTTCTCGATAGCGCGGTCGAAGGGGCCGCCCGTCGCCAGCTTGTCCTTCGGCAACGAGCTGACGGGATACATCAGTATGCGCTCCGTGTAGGATTCCTTGTAGCCGTTGTGGAAAGCGTCGAAAGCATCGTCGAACGCCGTCCGGCCATTATAATATATGTTATAGTTTGCCGTGACGGCATGATAGATGCGCCTCGCCTTCGTATTCTTCGCAGTACCGCAGGAAACGAGGAAAACCGCCCAGAGGAGCAAGATGCACAGGGAACTATTTTTCACGCGCTATTGATTATCCTTAGTTACAGTATAAACTGCAAACCGCCTCATTTATTGTATCCCCGCCGCCGCCGGAGCTTGCCCTAAGGCGGGGGGGATGTCGTCGTCGGCATCGGCAGGCGTTCCGTGGTCGAGGCCGTCGTCGCCGCCGTCTTTTTTAGCCGTCGAATGGCCGCGATGCGAGAGGACGCGCTTGAACTGGTCGATGATAGCGTTGATACGGTCAATGAGCCTGCCGGCTTCCGTGACATCCTTGTCGCCCGACAGCGCGCCGTAGGCGTAAGCCACATCAAGGGCTTGCGTGAACAACCTGAAGGCCTTGTCGACCTGCGCGCGTATATCCTTCATCGTGCCCATCGTCCCGGAATATTCGAGGCTGTTGGCGCGCTCGATATAGAGGTTGCGGAAGTTGTCGTTGGCTTCGTCAAGCTTGCCGACGACAGCCGTGAGGTTGAGCGCCTTTGCGGCGTCTGCATAGCGCGGCTTCGCCATATCCTCGACCATGTTGACGATCAGGGCGCTGGTTTCCGACATTGTTGCGGAGGCGATCGCCTTGTAGTTGTCGAGGACTTCGCGCAGCGTCGCGGCGGCTTCCTTCGAGGCCGCGTCGTAGCTGTACGAAGCCGCGTCGACCGTCCGGTGGAACATCATGTAGATGTCGAAGCGTAGCTGCCCGGCCTCGACGATGAATTTAGTCTCTACCGAGGCCGAGCTTCTCTTGTAGATAAGGTCTTCTTTCCCGAACAGCGAGGCGACGAGGCCCCAGGCGGGCTTTATTTCGGGGATAAGGTCGAGCGCGGGCCGGACGGCTGCCGAGACGTAGTCGTGGAAGTCGTAATGTTCGCCGTTCCTCAAAGGATGGATTACCGCCGAATAAGTATTAACGCTTTTCATAATAATGCTTCTTTTAAAAGATTTGCCGTGTTACTTTTGATCGCGAAGATAAATATTTTTTTATCGCCTTGTTCTTTTTTGCAGTTTTTTCTCAGGGATTTATTGCGAAAGTACAAAGTAGAAGTATTCCGAGCCTTCACAAACTTGCGAAAGTTTAAAGTAGAAGTATTCCGAGCTTTCACAAACTTGCGCAAGTGCAAAGTAGAAGTGTTTGGAGCTTTCACAAACTTGCGAAAGTGCAAAGCAGAAGTATTCCGAGCTTTCACAAACTTGCGAAAGTGCAAAGTAGAAGTGTTTAGAGCTTTCCCGAAGGGGAGAAAAAACCGCTGGCGCGGACTTGTAGTCCGTGCCCCATTCAGGAAAGGCTTACACGCAGCATTTGGAGGATGCACAAACGGTGCGCGGACAAGACGGCGCGAATGTAGGGGCGTCCCTCGTGGGCGCCCTCTTCGCATACGCGCCGGCAGGTAATACACAAACGGTGCGCGGACAAGACGGCGCAAATGTAGGGGCGTCCCTCGTGGCGCCCTCTTCGCATAGACGCCGGCAGGGAACGCACAAACGGTGCGCGGACAAGACGGCGCAAATGTAGGGGCGTCCCTCGTGGGCGCCCTCTTCGTGCACACGCCGGCAGGGTTTCACGCGCGTGCGAAACCACACAAACGCAAGGGTCGAAGGATGCGCAGGCCTGTGCAACCTCCAAACGTCTATACGAAGAGGGCGCCCACGAGGGACGCCCCTACATTCGCGCCGTCTTGTCCGCGCACCGTTTGTGCAACTTCCAAACGCTACGTCCAAAGCTTTCCCGAAGGAAAAAAAACCGCTGGCGCGGACTTGTAGTCCGTGCCTCCTTTGTGCAACTTCCAAATGTTGCGTGTTCAAATTTTCTCCCCTTCGGGAAAGCTTTAGCCGCGCCGGCAGGGAACGCACAAACGGTGCGCGGACAAGACGGCGCAAATGTAGGGGCGTCCCTCGTGGCGCCCTCTTCGTATAGACGTTTGGAGGATGCACAGGGCTGCGCAAACATAAACCGCAGCGTTTGGTGGTTTCGCACGCGCGTGAAACCCTGCCGGCGCGTGTACGAAGAGGGCGCCACGAGGGACGCCCCTACATTCGCGCCGTCTTATCCGCGCACCGTTTGTGCAACCTTACACGCAACGTTTGGAGCTTCCCCCGAAGGGGATAACCCCGCGGGCGCGGACTTGTAGTCCGTGCCCCCTTCGGGAAAGGCTTACACGCAGCATTTGGTGGATGCACAAAGGAGGCACGGACTACAAGTCCGCGCCAGCAGTTTTTCTTCCCTTCGGGAAAGGCCTACATTCGCGCCGTCTTATCCGCGCACCGTTTGTGCATCCTCCAACCGCAGCATTTGGAGGTTCCCCCGAAGGGGATAAACCCGCTGGCGCGGTCTTGTAGTCCGTGCCCCCTTCGGGAAAGGCCTACACGCGGCATTTGGAGGATGCGCAAAGGAGGCACGGACTACAAGTCCGCGCCGGCAGTCCGCACACCTTCGGGCACGGGCGGAGGGGCGCGGGGCGGAGGGGGCGGACGTTTGTTTTGTGTTCCCATTTGTTTATTATCTTTGTCGCTATAATTATAAAACTTGATGAAGATATGAAACCGGCATTATTTGTGTTGGCGGCCGGAATGGGCAGCCGTTATGGGGGATTGAAACAGTTGGACGGCTTGGGGCCGAACGGGGAGACGATTATGGATTATTCTATTTATGACGCTTTGCGCAGCGGGTTCGGCAAACTGGTGTTTGTTATACGCAGGTACTTTGAGGAGGATTTCCGCGACAAGGTAGCCTCCAAGTACGCGGGTTACGTGCCTGTGGAGATTGTTTTCCAGGAGCCCGGCGACCTGCCGGAGGGCTTCACCGTGCCGGAGGGCCGCGAGAAGCCTTGGGGGACTAACCACGCTGTGATGATGGGCCGTAAGGCTATCGCCGAGCCTTTCGCCGTCATTAACGCCGACGATTTCTACGGGCGGCATAGCTTCGCCGTCCTGGGCAAGCAACTTTCGGCAATGGAAGGATGGCAGAATAACTATTGCATGGTCGGGTACCGCATCGGTAATACCTTGAGCGAAAGCGGACACGTGGCGCGTGGCGTCTGCGAGGCCGGCGCAGACAATTACCTGACCGGCGTCGTTGAGCGCACGTCTGTTGAGCGCATAGACGGCGAGATCGGCTTCACCGGCGACGATGGGCGCAGGGTTGTACTGTCAGACGACACGCCCGTCTCGATGAATATGTGGGGATTTACCCCCGATTACTTCAAATACTCGGAGGAATATTTTGTGGAGTTCCTCAAGGCCAACGCCGGAGACCTGAAAAGCGAATATTTCATACCCTTAGCCGTGAACGAATTGATAACACGAGGCAGGGCGAGGGTAAAAGTGCTGGACACGACCTCGAAATGGTTCGGCGTCACATATTCGGCAGACCGGCAGGGCGTCGTCGATAAGATAAAGGCCCTGGTCGATGCCGGCGAGTATCCCGCGAAATTATTTTAACCCCCCGGAGCGACAGATGAGCTTGCCTTTAGCATGTATGCGGATAGCTCTAACCGTTACAATCATTACATTATATATACAGCCGTCGTTGGCGCAGCGCGGAGACTGGTACAACGATGAAGGCGGCTACGAGTTCGCCGGCGAGGGTACCAAGGAAGATCCCTACCTGATAGCGTCGGTCGAGGGCCTTACGTACCTTGCCGAACAGGTGAATATCTGGCCCGGAAAGAGCTTCCAGGGCGAGCACTTCAGGATGACGGCCGATATAGACCTCGGCAAGCATTACTGGATACCGGTCGGCAGCGAGGCCCATCAATCCTTCCGCGGCGTGTTCGACGGCAACGGCAAGCGCATCCTCAACCTGTATATCGGGAGCGAGGACGTAGATAACGTCTACTCAGCCGCCGGCCTGTTCGGTCACGTAGGCAACGGGGCGAGGATAGAAAATCTCACGATAGCAGGCGGCCGCGTCATAGGCGGCGGCCGCGAATCCGTCTCGCGCACGGGCAGCATAGCCGGATACATACTATGCAGCGTGTCCGGCTCGGAGGATTCCATCGTTGTACGCAACTGTCACACGGAGGATATGAAGATAACGGGCGCAGATACGGAAATATCAAACACCGGCGGGTTGATAGGCGAGTGTTACTCCCTATCCGACGGCTCCGGCCAGGCATCGGTAGTGATAGAAAACTGCAGTTACGGCGGCGCGGTATACGGCCGGGCCTCCGGCTTCCCGTACACAGGCGGCATAGCCGGCAAGGGAGCAGGCCACGGGTATTGCAACGGCGAAGGGCGGTCGACCGGCCTCTTAATCCTCCGGTCATGCCTCAACCGAGGCGAGATCAGGGGCGGCGCCGCCATGGGCAAGGAAGCGATCACATCGACCGGCGGCATACTCGGCTTCGGCTACGGCTCCGGCGACGGCGGCGGGGTGAGCGAAGGCGCGGGCAGCGTCGTCATAGAACGCTGCATGAACGCCGGCAGCGTAAGCGGGGGCGAAGCCGTAGGCGCGCAAGCCTTCTCATACGCAGGCGGCCTCGCAGGCTATGGCGACGGCTACGGCTACTCAGGATCAACGTCTACGGCCGGCGGCGGCGGCAACTACGGCTACGGCGCCTTCGTCATACGCACGTCGGCAAACCGCGGCAACGTCGATAGCGGCAACGCCGTCGACAGCACGTCCGTCACATCCACAGGCGGCCTCCTCGGCTACGGCTCCAGTTCAGCCGCGAGCGGTATCGAGGGCCAGGAGGCAGCCTACGGCATATTATCCGTGCGCGACAGTTACAGCAACGCCGCGATAAGAGCGCGAAGGGGATATATAGGAGGGTTGGCCGGCTGGGTAGCCACCGTCGGGCAAGGCGCCGTCTCGGCCGTCATACGCGACAGTTACGCATCCGGCAGCATCAACAAGGGCGACACGGTGTACCCCGTGACGACAGGCGGCATAGCAGGCAATATGCAAAGGACGAAGGAAGCCGTCCGCGCTCCCCAGATAGGCAACTGCTTGGTTGCGCTCACGTATATGGACGGCCGCCTGGGGCGCACGTTCCGCATCGCAGGGCAGGTACAAGGCGTCCGTCAGCCGTTGAGCAGCATACTTGGGAAGAATTACGCCTATGTCGGCGACGGAGAGTGGATGAAGTCCGCGACGCTAAAGAACGGCCTCAACTGGAGCCGCCAGACGCATCGCCCGCCCGTTTCGTTGTGGAATGAGCGCGCCAACGTGTGGGAGATAAAGGAAGGCAGCCGGCGGTATATGCCCCTGCTTGAGCAAGTAGGAGGCCAGGAAGAAGTAGCCATCCCATGAAGCAGCCGCTAAGAGCGGTATCCGTAGAGGAAAAACAAGACGCCGGCAGCGATGAGCGTCAGTCCGAGAAGTCCGTAAAAAAGACGTGCGCCGTTACGCCCTAACCAGCTTACGAAGACAGCAGCCCGCCGGCTCTGGAAGTACCAGTCGAAGTCGAACACCGCCGAAGTCAGCGCTATGATACCCGTTGCGACAAAGATAAAGAGTACGATGTATTCCGCCCGTTCCATTTATTTCAGCAGATAGTAAGTTCACGTTCGCCGCCGTCTTTCTCATGTATGAACACATGTACGGCATCATCCGGCAGGAGGCCTTCGACGACTTCAGGCCATTCGATGAAGCAAAGCTCGCCGGAGGCGAAGTAATCCGCAAGGCCGAGGTCTTGAGCCTCGTTGGCGCTGTTGATACGGTAAAAGTCGAAGTGATAAACAAGCCCGCCGTTGTCGCCCAAGCTGTATTCGTTTATGATGGCGAAGGTAGGGCTGTTGATAACGCCCGTTACGCCCAGTTCGCGGCATACGGCTTTTATGAAAGTAGTTTTGCCCGCCCCCATGGCGCCATGGAAGGCAAAGACGCGGCGGGCGTCCATTCCCGATATAAAGTTACGCGCGGCCCCGTCCAAGTTATGGCAGTCCAAGATCATTTTGGGGTTAGCGTAATGAAGGGCACCATCATTTCTTCCATGGAGACGCCCCCGTGCTGGAAAGTATCCTTGAAGTAGGAGACGTAGTAGTTGTAATTGTTCGGGTAAGCGAAGAAGCTTTCGTTGATAGCGAAGATATACCTGCTGCTGAGGTTAGGCGAGGGCAGGCCAGCCTTCGCCGGTTCGCGTATTTCGAAAATTTCCTTAGGGTTGTAGTTAAGGTTTTTGCCCACCTTGTAGCGCAGGTTGGTGTTAGTGTTTTTGTCGCCGATAACCCTAACGGGGTCGTCCACACGTATTGTACCGTGATCGGTAGTAAGGATTATTTTGCAGCCCTTGTCCGCAATGCGGTGAAACAGTTCCATCGTAAAGGAGTGCTGGAACCACGACTTGGTGAGGCTTCGGTAAGCAGCTTCGGACTGAGCCAGTTCGCGTATCATCTTCATTTCAGTGCGCGCATGCGAGAGCATGTCGATGAAATTGAGGACGATTACGTTCAGTTGGTTTTGCGTCAGCGAGGCTATGTTACCCAGGAGCCGTTCACCGTGCGCGGAGTCGATAGTTTTGGAATAAGAGAAGGAGTACCTTTTGCGGAAGCGGTCCATTTGTGTCTGAATGAGCGGGGCCTCGTTCAGGTTTTTCCCCTCCTCACTTTCCTCGTCGACCCACAGTTCAGGGAATATTTGTTCGATCTGCACAGGCATTAGACCGGAGAATATAGCATTGCGTGCATACTGTGTAGCAGTCGGCAGGATAGAATAGTATAGATTCTCTTCGAAGGTAAAGGCGTCAACTAAAAGTTCCTTAACCACCCTCCACTGGTCGAGGCGGAAGTTGTCGATAAGGATAAAGAAGATCTTTTCGCCGTTATCGAGCAAGGGGAAGACCTGTTTTTTGAACAAGTCAGGGCTCATAAGCGGGCGGTTGTCCGGTGTTTGTATCCATTGGATGTAGTTATGTTTGACAAACTTGCCGAACGCCATATTAGCCTCTTTCTTTTGCATCCTCAGCAGGTCGATCATAGGCGTCTGTCCGTTTTCGAGTTCAAGTTCCCAGTAAACGATCTTTCGGTATAGTTCCATCCAGTCGTCAGCCGTTAGCGAGTCGTTGATCTGCATACCGATGCGAGCGAACTCATTTTGGTAGTTCTGCGTCATAGCTTCCGAGATGATAGTGTGCTGGTGGACATTCTTTTTGACGGAGAGAAGGAGTTGGTTTGGGTTGACGGGTTTAATCAGGTAATCAGCTATTTTGTTTCCGATGGCCTGGTTCATGATGCTTTCTTCCTCGCTTTTGGTCACCATTACCACCGGTACGGTAGGGTTGAGTTCCTTTATCAGCGCCAGCGTCTCCAGTCCGGAAAGTCCCGGCATATTCTCGTCGAGGAAGATGATGTCAAAGTCCTGCTCCTTACAACGATCGAGCGCATCTTGTCCGCTGACTACGGCTTCCACGCCATAGCCCCTATCTTCGAGGAAGAGGATATGCGGCTTCAGCAAGTCTATTTCGTCATCCGCCCAAAGGATACTGGCTTTATTCATTGTGTCTGTAAAATTATCTGATGCGACAAATGTAACTCATTTCCCTGAAAAGGCAAATAAAAAACTTGCACAGGCAAAATCTAACGTCTATATTTGCAGCCGCAAAGAAAGGAGACTTGGTAGCTCAGTTGGTAGAGCAAATGACTCTTAATCATTGGGTCGAGGGTTCGAGCCCCTCCCAGGTCACCAAAGTATGGGGGATTAGTAATTAGGCTGTTGCGATATGATGTGACAGCCTTTTTTCTTCCCAAACACGTGTCTTACAACATAAAATAAGCCCGAAAAACCGCGTTTTTCGGGCTATAAGTAGTCAACTAAAATCAGGAAACTACAGTATTAATTTCTCCAACAAAATGGGCTTAGAACCAAGTTATTTAACGGGAGTATGAACAATTTCCGGCGGTGGGAAAGTTACAGCGAACAGATGATAATTTAGTTTTCGCCGTCGAAAGAGAGATGAATAACCAGGTATTCCGAGCGTGTGCCGATGCGGAATTTCCCGCCCCAGAGCCCCAGGCCGGATGTGACGT